>NZ_JBDSQY010000376.1:0-6641 GCF_039929585.1 Capsulimonas sp. | reverse complement strand
TAAAATTGGTGACGCATGGAAACTCCCGAAAGGACAGCGTGAGGGTACGAGCCCTGCGACGTGATATTTCTCCATAACGCGTTCCAGACAAAAAAGTTACGGCGCGGCAAAAAATGCCGCGCCGCAACTTTTCATTCCGAATTTTGTGTTAGTACTTCGGCACGCTCGGATCGACATCCTCGGACCAGGCGGTGATGCCGCCGGTCAGGTTTTGAAGATGCTTGAACCCGGCGTCCTTGAAGATCTGGAGCGCCTTCGCGGAGCGTCCGCCCATTTTGCACTGGAGGACGATCTCCGAGTCTTTGTCGAACTCGTGCAGGCGATCGGCGACGGTGGCGAGCGGGACGAGCTTGGCGCCGGGGATCTTCGCGATGGCGTATTCGTGCGGCTCGCGAACATCCACCAGGGTGAACTTGTCGCCACGGTCGAAGCGGGCTTTCAGCTCCTTGGCAGTGATCTCTTCGCTGACGGCGAGTTTGGCCGGCGCGTCGCCGCCACGGCCGATGCCGCAGAACTCATCGTAGTCGATGAGGGCGGTGATAGTTGGGTTCTCGCCGCAGATCGGACAGCTCGGATCCTTGCGGAGCTTCAATTCGCGGAAGCTCATCTTCAGCGCGTTGAAAAGCATCAGGCGGCCGACCAGCGGTTCACCTTCGCTCAGGATCAGCTTGACGGCTTCGATCGCCTGGATCACGCCGATGATGCCGGGGAGGACGCCCAGAACGCCGCCTTCGGCGCAGCTGGGGACCAGTCCGGGCGGGGGCGGTTCCGGATACAGACAGCGATAGCAGGGGCCGTCCTTGGCGAAGAAGACGCTGGCCTGGCCCTCAAATCGGAAGATGGAGCCGTAGACGTTCGGTTTGCCCAGCAGCACGCAGGCGTCGTTCACCAGATAACGGGTCTGGAAGTTATCCGTGCCGTCCGCGATCACATCGTAATCCTTGAGGATCTCTAGTGCGTTCTCGGAGGTCAGCATCACTTCGTGCTTGATGATGTTGACGTGCGGGTTGATCTCTTTGAGCGTCTGCTCGGCGCTGTCGATCTTGGGCTTGCCGACGGTGCTTTCGCGGTGCACGATCTGGCGCTGCAAGTTCGTCAGGTCGACGATATCGAAATCCACCAAACCGATGGTGCCGACGCCCGCCGCCGCGAGGTACATGGTGAGCGGCGCGCCGAGGCCGCCGGTGCCGATGCACAGGACCTTGGCCGCTTTTAATCGCTTCTGGCCTTCCAGCGTGACTTCGGGCATGATCAGGTGACGGGAGTAGCGCAGAACTTCATCGTTCGTGAACTCCATGTCATCGGGATCGGCCGCGAGATGGAACGACGGCGCGCCGCCATGGCCCACGGCGTCGATGCCGCCGGCGATGCTCGGGACGATCGTGAGCGTGTCGCCGTTCTGGAGCGGGGCGGCGAAGCCGCCGTTGTAACGGCTGTCCTGCGCGTTGACGAACACATTCATAAAGCGGCGGATCGTTCCACCCGCGCTCATCACTTGATTACGCAGTTCGGGAAACTGCGTCGTGATATCGGTCAGCGCCTCGCCGACATTGGCGCCCTCGGCGTGGATCTCTTCCTGATTGTTGGCATACCGCTGCAACGGCGTCGGTATGACGATCTTTACGGCCATCTCGTCGTATTCTCCTGGGTTAATTCTCGGAATTGACTATCCGAACGGCGTCCTGCGTGTACCCACTGTGGTCATCGAGCAGGAGCCAGTTGTTCATTTCTGCGGGCTGTCCGCGCAAAACGGAGATGATGATGTAACAGTAGACCGGCCAGGCGTGTTCCCGGTCGAACTCGGAGGGAACCGCAGGCGCATCGGGGTGGCTATGATAGTAGCCGACAATTCCCATCTGCGACTCGCGCGCCTTTTGGTCTACGCGCATATATTCCTCCGGATCGATTTCGAATCGATTCCGGAGAGAATCCTCGCGCATGTTCTCGGCCGGGCGCGCTTCGTGAACCGTGACTCCCGCATCGCCGCGCTTTCCAATCAGGAAGCCGCAGCATTCATTCGGGTAGTCACGTTTTGCGTGAGCGCGCATCTCGGCGTCGAGAGCAGTTGTAATCAAAATAGGCATAGCGTCGTTCATCGCCGCCTGCTTGAGAGCGGCGGAGATATGCCTATTATTGTACCGCCTGGGGGAGGGGATTTGGCCTGCCGTCCGCAATTCCGTGACGATTGAAGGCTGCGTTATTTCTTCTCCGAAGCCCGTGCGCGCTGGATTTGCTCGGCGATGGTTCCTGCGGCCGGATCGTATGTGAACTGTCCCGAGCTCAATCCAAAGGCGATATCGGAGATATTTGCGCCCTTGTCGAGATAAGTCTCCGGCGCAAACGCCGAGAGCTCACGGGCGTGGGCGCTTGCTTGCGTCAATTGGAAATCTTCCTGCCATGTCACGGGGGGCGCCGATGTTTTCCACTGGATCGGAAGTTCTTCGTAAATTGTTTGTCGCATTCTTCCCGCGATCCAATGCTCTTTTAGCAATCGAAAATCGGAAAGCTCCCAGCGCATTCGCGGTTTGGCGGAAGATCCGACCAGCGTGCTGACGACACGCAGGCGACCGTCCTCGGTTGTGACGGTGATTTGACCTGGGTTATAGGGCGATTCTCCACCCGCCACCAACCCAAATCGCGGGATGGCTCCATCGAAAAGCGTCATGTTGTCTTTTGTGCGGCGAGGGTGGGTGGGCGACTGCACCAGATCCATTCCTGGCAGGCCAATTCCCGGCATCGGGGTGAACGCCAATCGCCCAACATTTTCGTCATGATACCGCGCGCCAGGTTTGCGGTCGCCATCGTTATAGATTCCGATGTAGTCACGCCTTCCTGTCTGATAAAGTTTGTTCCCGTCAAATATCATCGTTTGCATAGCGTCGAGATCATTGGAGGGAACCGCGCTTACGCTCTGAACGAGGAGTTTGCCGGCGTGTCCGGAAAGGGTTACTGAAGCGCGGGTATCCGGCCTTGGGGCGCGATACGCTTCTTCGGTTTCTCTTCTCAGCCGTGCCCCGTCGCCAGGATATTGGCCGCTCGCCACTTGCTTATCGACCTCGCCAATCTGCTGATCGCGTTCGGCTTTCAGGAGTTCGGGAGTGCGCATATCGTGCGCGTACACCGTGTATGTCAGCGTGAAATCACCGGTCAATCGCATCTGGTTGAGCTGATTGACGTTGGCTGGGACATATTTCACTGCGGCTTTTTTATGAGCTGCGGCGATTGGCCGCGCGGCGGGAACGACTTTGTTCTTCCCAAGCGCAACCAGGCCGCCCGCGCAAGTGAAACTCATTCCGACAGTGATAAGGGCGGCGTAGATGAGTTTCGTTTTGAGCATTTCTTTCAAGGTTTCCTGAACGTAAGTTTGAATATGCGCTGATGGGAGACCGACAGCGCCTGTGGTCGAAGCGGCCGCCTCGGCGGGATGAGAAGAATGCTCTGCGAGGATTGCTCCCAAAGCAAGCGCGGGAACAGCGACGCCGTTCTTAGCGAGCAGACGACGCATCTTTTCCAAGGCGCGTCCGATCCGCATGCGCGCAGCGTCTTCAGAGACGCCCAGCGCGGCGCCGGTTTCCTGGAGCGAACAATCCTCGAAGAACCGAAGCAGAATAAGATCAAGATCCTTGCGCGGCAGCGAGGAGAGCGCTTCGTTCAGCGCGGGGTCGATCATTTCCCATGGATCGGTTGCGTTGGCGCCGCCGTGGCTTGCATCGATCATCATTTGCCGCTCCAGCCTTTGGGTGCGCCGCCGAGCCCTGACTTCCTGCTTGATAATGTTTCGGCACACGAGGCGCGCTGTTTTGTAGAGCCAGGCAGCGAGCGTCGCCTCGTTCCGCAGAGAGCTTGCTTTGCGGGTGAGTATCAGAAATACGGTCTGGGTGGCGTCTTCGGCAAGGGCGGCATCGTTCAAGTCACGCAGACACGTGGCGTAGACCATGGCGCGATGGCGCGCGGTCAACGCGGCAAAGGCGTCATCCGATTCTTGCTGAGTGTAACGGCGCAGGAGGGTTCGGTCGGAGATCGACTTTTGTTCGGGAGCTTGGTTCGTCATAATCGCTGCTTCACACAAGAGTGTACACCGTGAATGAAAAGCGAACGCAATTTGAGAAAATATTTTTGAGGGAAGGCGGGAAATGGAAAACGAGGGCGAGCGCCCCCGTTTTTCATTTTATAAGGAGTGGATCAATCCCGAGGCGTTGGCGACGCCTGTTAGGAGCCACCTTGCGGCGGAGGTTACACGAAGTAGTGGCGCGCCGCCTCGTCCGCCTGGGCGCGGTAGGTCGCGATCTGTCCGGCGTCGGCCTGCGCCAGCGCGGCTTCGAGTTCGGCCGTGCCCAAGTCCTTGCAGTACGCCGGCGTGCCGGGCTGCTGCCGCCAAGAGTCGGCTAGCGCGCCCGCGTCAATGCCGTCGAAGCCAAGCTCGTCGAGCAGATCTAGCACGACGCCCTTAGCCTGCGCCTCATCTCCGGCGACGGAGAGACAGATGCGCCCTTCGGCGCCGGCCGGGACGCCGAGCGTGGCCAGGCTGGCGGCAAAAATGTTGTTGAACGCCTTGACCACTGGGCGGCCGATCACCTGCGCTACCCACTCGCTTTCGGTCAGACCGCCGTTGATTTCAGCGATGTCGCCGTCCCGAGTTGGGTAGTAGTTCCCCGTGTCAATGATGACCGCTGACGATGCCGCCAGGATGTCGCGCGGCAACTGCGGGGCCGCCTTCTCGGGGACCGAAATGATGACCAAGTCCTGCGCGCTGGCGGCCTCCTCCACGGTCGCTGGAGTGGCGCCGGTCTCGGCGGCCAGTGTGGAAAGCGACGCGGGGCCGCGCGAGTTGGCAATGGACACCTGGTGTCCCAGCGCCGTGAGATGCCGCGCAAGCGTGCTGCCGATATGACCGGAACCGATAATGCCGATGTTCATTTTCTTCGCATTTTTCATAGTGTATGCTCTCTTTCTGACTGTTAAAAGTCAAGAATTGACGTCCGCGATGATATCAAAGGATCTCAGCCGCTTTTCCGGATCGAAAACGTCCGAGACGATCATGAGCTCATCGGCGTTGGTCCGGTTGATTATGCTCTGGATCCCATTCCGAACTGTCTCGGGGCTTCCGACGACGCTGCAGGCCAGCATCTGCGACGCCTGAGCCTTCTCCTGAGGCGACCAGTAGCTCTCAATGTCATCGATAGGCGGCTGCATCAAATCGCGCGCGCCTCTGAATATGCCGGCAAACGACATCTGCTGCGATGTCGCCAGCCAGCGGGCCTCCTGATCGGATTCAGCCGCAATCACGTTGATCCCGACCACCACATAGGGCGCGCTCAGCTGCGCTGAAGGCTTGAAGCCCTTGCGGTATATCCTGAGGGCCGCGTCGAGCGCCTGCGGCGCGAAGTGGGAAGCAAACCCGTAAGGAAGCCCCATCTCGGCTGCCAGCTGCGCCCCAAACGTGCTCGACCCCAGGATCCACAGCGGGACGTTTGTGCCGGAACCCGGTACAGCCTCGATCCTCTGACCCGGTTTAACGGCGCCGAGGAACGCCTGCAGCTCCAACACATCCTCCGGAAAGTGATCGGAGTTGCTTGGATCGCGGCGCAATGCCCGCAGGGTCATCTGGTCGGAGCCGGGCGCCCGGCCCAGCCCAAGATCAATACGACCGGGGAAAAGCGTGGCCAAAGTGCCGAATTGCTCTGCAATCACATACGGAGCGTGGTTCGGCAGCATAATGCCGCCTGATCCAACGCGGATGGTTGTCGTTCCCGCCGCGATGTGCTGGATTACAAGGGAAGTCGCCGCGGTCGTGACCGTTGGCATGTTGTGATGCTCGGCAACCCAGAACCTCTGGTATCCCCGAGTTTCCGCGTGACGAGCGAGGTTTCTCGCCTCATCGAGTGCGGTCCGCCGATCACTTCCCTGTCGCACTCTTCCAAGTTCAAGAATCGATAGTCCTGTCATCATCTCGTTCGTCCTTTTGTTGCAGACCTGTCACGCAGTCAGTTGCTTCTCGAAAAGTGAGTTAGTCGGCAGTTGAGTTCGGAGCTTGGACCGAATAGGATCTTCCTAGCCCGTTCAATGTGTCGCGAAACTTCGCAAGGTCTTCACTGGAGAGATTACAGAGACGGCAAGTCGCTGTCTCAATCTTTTCAGGGATCGAGCACGCCGCCTCGCGGATCGCCTCGCCAGCTTCGGTAAGATTGATCATAACGCGGCGTTCGTCTCTCGCGTCTCGCGTTCGCGTGACCAATCCCGCGCTTTCAAGGCGCTTCAAGAGGGGCGTCAGCGTTCCGTTATCCATACCCAGTTCAAGCCCTAAATCCCCCACGGTGCGTGGGGTGTTGTCATAAAGAGTGAGCATGACGAGAAACTGTGGGTAGGTCAGCCCCAAAGGCTCCAGGAAGGGACGGTGGAGGCGGATCAGCCGGCTGGCGGCGCCGTACAGCGCGAACGAAAGCTGCCGCCCCACTCGGCGCCACTCCTCGGTCTCTCGCGTTGTGGTTTTTCCAGATTTGTCAGCGGGATCATTTTTCATCAAGACTTATTATGTAGTGCACTATATAATAAGTCAATAGCTAAAGCAAATGGCGGGGAGGACAATCGCAATACTGTTCAAATACGACGGCTGGCGGTTAAAACCGCGCCTGCAAGAGCGC
>NZ_JBDSQY010000375.1:0-5602 GCF_039929585.1 Capsulimonas sp. | reverse complement strand
ACGAAGTGAAACGCGCGTTTCTTCTCGGTCGTAGAACATGCCGGCGCAGAGCCGCCGGCATGCCACCCAGTGGCGCTGATAGCTAAGCGCCTAACCAAATATCGCAATCCCAGAGGCGAACACACGGATGACCGATACACAAATGGGCGCGGCGCCGGATGCGCCGCGCCGCTACCCTTGTCCCGGCTGCGGGGCCGATCTTGTCTTCGATCCCAAAGGCGGCCAGCTCAAGTGTCCCTATTGCGGCCGCACCGAAGAGATTCCACAGAGCGCTGACGCCGTCAATGAACTGTCTTATGAGGCGTATCTTGTTCCGCGCCCCGACCAGATGCATGCGCTGACCGCCAATGCGCTCGAAGTCCAATGCTCCGGATGCGGTTCGACGGTCACCTTTGAGCCCCCCGATGTCGCCGGCGAGTGTCCGTTCTGCGGCGCCAAGATCGTCGCTCAGCCTCGGAGCGCCGATCCGCTGGTGGCGCCCTCCGGCGTGCTGCCCTTCCAGCACACCCAGCGGCAGGCGACCGAGTCGATCAAGCAGTGGCTCGGCTCCCGCTGGTTCGCTCCGAACGCCTTGAAAGCCCAGGCGCGCCAGGAGGCGATCCAAGGCGTCTATCTTCCCTTCTGGACCTACGATTCGCACACGACAAGCCACTACACCGGCGAGCGCGGCGAGCACTACTGGGAAACGGAGACCTACACCGAGACCAACTCCGAAGGCAAGTCCGAGACAAAAACTCGTCAGGTTCAAAAGACCCGCTGGTGGCCCGCATCCGGCGTGGTCGCGCGCTGGTTCGACGATGTCACTGTTCCCGCCACGGCGTCCGTCTCGCGCCCGCGCCTCGATTCTCTCGAACCCTGGGGGCTGGACCAAGTCCGCCCCTACGACCCGCGCTTTCTCTCTGGATACAAGGCCCAGCGCTACCAGGTGAGCCTGCCGGAAGGCTTCGAGATCGCCAAAAATATGATGGCGAGCACAATTCGAAGCGACGTCAACTCCGACATCGGCGGCGATGAGCAGCGGATCCACAACATCGCCACGTCTTACTCGGGAATCACCTTCAAGCATCTCCTGATGCCCGTTTGGCTGACGGCCTACCGTTACCACGACAAAGTCTACCAAGTCATGGTCAACGCCCGCACGGGCGAAGTGCAGGGCGACCGCCCCTACAGTTTCTGGAAGATCTTCTTCACGGTGCTCTTAGGCATCGCCATTTTGCTGCTGATCTACGCGGCGGCTCAGGGACAAAGTCATTGAGTACGAAGCTAAGCATCGAGGAGTTCAAATCGGATCCCGCAGCCTATCTCCATCGGGCGCAGGCTGGGGAGGCATTCATAGTGCTGGAAGCGGGACGCCAGATCGCAGAGATTACTCCTATTGTCGAGGTGAAACCCGTTTCCACACAAGCACGACGCCCATTCGGCCTATGCGCCGGAGAATTTACCGTACCCAAAGATTTCGACGCGCCATTGCCGGATGATATTTTGCAGGGCTTTTCTTAATGCTTACGAAACTTCACCGTCTGCTTTCCGCCCGAGAGCAAATCAATCGTGCTGATCAACTCATGCGATGGAAGCGCGATCAAGCCGGGCGTGTACATCGTCTCTCGGCTGGCGTCCACCGTCTCTAACTCTCCCCATGTGTCGAACGAATCCAATGTCCGGATAAGCTTGATGTGCGCGTTGCGCTTGCCGGGCGGGGCGCTGTCGAGTGAGGGCGCAGGGAAGTCGTCGTCGGTGCAGAAGATGACGTGGAGGGAGTCGCCGATACGAACAACGGTTGGGCAGTAGGCGTTGAATGCGACGCCGCTCTTGACGGGCGCCCAGAACTTTCGGCGGCTGGCGTAGTCCCAGGTCTTGCCGTTGTTATAGGATCGGATGGAGAAGAGGCAGTTGACGTCGGGCTTGTCCGGATCCACGCCTTCACAGACCAGCATCATCTCCTTACCGCTCAGATTGCAGACCGTGGCCATTCCGTCACGAGACAATCTCTTCTCATCAAGCGGGCGACTGGCGACAACAGACGCACGCCATGCCTTCCCATTCGCGCGCCGGGGGCGCGACGCCATGCTGATCCACTGCGAACCCGGATGGCCGGCTTTCGCGGGAGTTTCTTCGTCATCATAATAGCATTGGATGTCGCCATTGCGGGAGAACCACAGCTCAGGCGCGCCGATAAATCGACCACTGGTCGTCCGTGCGACCACGCTGTCCTCGGCCCAGGTCACGCCGCCGTCTTTGCTTCGGCAGACGATGACTCGCCATTCTTTCCCCTCATGCTCCCGAAAAGCGCAATACACCTCGCGGCCGCCGTCGCTCAGAAAGCTGCCGTCTCCGTAAACCACGCCCGGCTTTGACGGGGCCGCCGTCCCAATCTGTTTCCAATTCGCGCCGCCGTCGCCACTTGCCCACACTTCGACTTGCCGACGGGTTCGGCCGCCCACCATTTGGCCATTCGACAATGTGATCGACCGAACAGCGGCGGATGTACTGGGATTCTTATTGGCCCATTCTGCTTGTGCGTGTGTAGGAGCGATTAACGCCGCCGCCAGTGCGAGTATAAGGAGCAGAGACTTCATGGATATTGAGGGCCTTTAATGCAATCTTATAGGATATGCCTGTGCGAAACCATTCTTCTCCATAGACGTTCTATTATCATTCGTAACATCGTTTGGCAAGAAAAATATGAAACTCGCTTTACCACTCGCGCTCCACATAGGCGTCGCCGCTCTCGCCCTCGCCACCCAGCCTGTCCACGCTTGTCTCAACGACCGCGATACTCTCGCGATCGAGGCGCAGCGGCAGCCGGATGTTTTGCAGGCAATCACAGGACGTTTCGAACGCAACCCGCCCTTATACTACCAAATGCGGCTTGCACGGGTCGCCAAAGACCTGCGAGCGCATCTCGGCAATTTAGACGAATACGATGACGCCGCCGTCGCCTGCGACCGGCTTGGGCGTGATGACGAAGCCATCGTCTGGATGAACGAAAAACGCGCACAGCTCGCGCCGCTGGCGGGCGCGGACGCCGCACTGAAGGAAGAATGGTACAAATACTACGCCAATATCGGAACCTGCCGCGTACATCGGTGGATACGAGCGGGAGCGGATCGTAAGCATCTCGCCGAAGTTCGCAAGGCGCACAGTGAAATTACGCAGGCAATCAAGATCAATCCAAACGCGCATTTTGGACGCGAAAAGTACCAGCAGATCGTGATGGAATGGCTGATCGACCCAATCGAGCATACGGAACGAGGCGCTCCGGCGCAGCCTCTTTGGCAATATGTCGGCACAAAAGTGAACTCCGAGCAATTTCCACAAGCGGCGACTGGATTTGCGGGGCTGATTATGCTGGGGAACGCCTGGGAAAGCGTCGACATCTTCTCTACGCTCGCCTCGGTCTGCCTCACTGCCGAGCAAAGCCCCACACACCTTGGGTATTTGGCCGCATTGCGCGCGGATGAGCTTACAGCGACCGGCCATCAGTCGCTGCTGCATGGAGTAGATCCCGCGTTTGATAGAACGAATGGGACAAAAAACGACAAAGAAAATTACAATGCGCTGCGCGCGGAGGCGGTCCAGTGGCACGCCGCGAGAACCGCCTATATGAACGCGCGCCTCCAGGCAGGGCGCCATCCCGATACGGACTCAACATTCTGGGCGGACTACCATAGCTCACCGCCGTTCAAAATCCCCTACGAAAAAACGCGGCTCCAGCAGAAGAAGGATTTTGAACGCCTGGCGCTAGGAGTTGCTATATTCATTGCACTTCTGGTGATTACTCCGATCATCGTGATGGTCTACAAGTCTGTGGGCGCTCGCCGACGTCGTGGGGGACAATAGAAAGGACTGATTCTTTCAATTGCTCTTCTCCCAGCCCACTGAAAACGTGATGTCCGGGCCGATCCCCGCAAGCGCCGGAGCGCCGTAGTTAAACAAGTCCCCGTTCTCGGTAAAGGCGTAGGTCCACGAATTTCCGTTTCCCACGCGGCGTCGGTACGCGAGGGATATGGTGGACTGCGTTCCATCGGCAAAGCGGTTGCCCGTACGAACGGCCGCATCCCCTTCTTCCGTCTGCACCAGCCAGCTGGCGTTTGCATTTGCGGCGTATTCCAGCGCAACCGAGGTATGGTAGATGGATGAGCGTGTTTCATCACTTAGCACGCCGGCGCGCCCAATTTTGACGACGCTCAGATTGGCGTAGAGGGCGAGACGCGACGAGAGCATTTGGTCAAGATCGAGGTCCACACCGTAATCCACGCCGCCGCTTCCCAGCAATCGGTTCTTGTCGCCTGTCGGAAGCTTGACGCCGAGGCGCGCTGCGACGCCGGTGCGTGGGCCGCGCCAGAGCGCGCGTTTCAAGGTCAACTGCGCGTCGCCCAGGCCGAAGGCGCTCCCAAAAGATGCGCTGTCGCCCCCGGGCCGATTGAAGCTCACGATGCTCTCATATGACGGCACGTCGCGTCGGCCAATATAGACATCGCGGATCGGACGGTCGAAGCCGACCCACCGATGGTAAGTCTCCGCCATCTTGTCCAGCACGCCCCCGTTGCGCGCGACGACCGGGATCATCGCTGAAATCTCAATTCCGCTCCCCATTCCCCGCGCGTAACTCAGCGCCATCCGCTGCGTCTCCGTATCCTCCCGCACTGCCGCGCCTTCGCCGGGACTGGGGATCAAGACATCGTTCGCAATATCAAACTGTGCGGACGTTCGAGTCTGTCCACTGGGAAGAACCGTGGCGGACTGAGGCGAAAAACCTAGAAACAGCAATTGGTAGGGCCGCTGGTTGCGCAGGTCGGCTGGACCTTGAAAGCCGGCGGGGTCAGCATAGACAGGAGACAAACAGGCGAGCATGAGACAGGAAGAAATAAGAGTAAGTCGCATGGATATGCTTTCTGGGAATTGGCGTTGTACCCGAGTATAAAACTGGCGTTTCCGAAAAACTTACCCGTATTGAGCCAGTATAGGCGTCGCCACATCCCTGTGTCAAGAACCTATGCTTGGCGGATTGAGTTTGGTTTTCCCAGGAGGCGGGTATAAAAAACCTACTGAAGCAACAATGGCGTGTTGTGGGGACTTGTTTGCAAGACTCTCAGGGCGCTCTCCAATCCAAACGGCAGGACGCTTTTCCAAACAATCTCCCACCGAACAGCCTCGCGGCGGCGCAGGCATGCGCCGTCGCAGCTTTTCACATTGAGTAATGAGCGCCGCCGTCTTTCAGCGCAAACGTCTTTTATCTTATCGATGTGAAGACGCCCGTCTGGGAGAATCGAAAGGGTCACATGATGCAGGAATCACCATCGTCGGTCCGGGAATCTCAGGACACGACCGATTACTCTTATAGTCCGGGCCACTCTCTCAGCGGCGTTTCGTTCGAGGACGTTCCGCCGGCGTCGGCCGACGCCGATCTTTCGGATTACGAGGCGTCGACGGGCGCGGCGATCGATCTTGATGCGCCGATTTACGCCTCCCCAGGCGCCCAGCAAGCCGCATACACCCCGACCATGGGCGGAGGGCTCAACTTGAGCGAGCCTGTTTATGCGTCTCCGGATACCGAAGAGCCCGCCTATACGCCGCCGATGGGAGCGCCGCTGAACCTGGA
>NZ_JBDSQY010000374.1:0-1702 GCF_039929585.1 Capsulimonas sp. | reverse complement strand
AGAGGCGGCGCTGGTCGCGCTGACATTCGTGCTGGTGTATGTCCACGTCCTGCGTGAAACCGAGGGAAGTCCGATCACGGCCTTTCTTCTGGCGGTCGCAGCGGCGATCGTTTCCTGTGGCTTCTTTGAGCCCCGCCCACACCTGTGGACATATTTGTTTCTTGCCATCACGATTGTCATTCTGCAGCGCGCCCGACAGGACGCTTCGCGGCGCAATCATGCATGGCTGCTCGCTGTAGTTTATTTCGTGTGGTCGAATCTCCACGCCGGGGCAGTGGTGGGCCTCGCCATGATTGCGGCGTTTGCTCTGGGTGATTTTCTCGCTTCCCGGCGTAGCTCAGCCGAACAAGAGGCGCTTCTTGCCCGAGCCAAGTTTACCGCGATGCTCGCGCTGGGATGCATCGCGGCGACATTCGTCAATCCCTACGGATGGCGAATATATGAGAATCTCCTGTCGACAATCAGCAGCGATACGGCGATGAATTTGGTTCTGGAATGGGCGTCTCCAGATTTTCATTCCAAAAGCGGCAAAATTCTGGAGCTGTTTTTAGGTGTCATCATTTATTCCATCGCCTTTACGACACGCAAGCGCGATCCCGGATCACTGATCGTTCTGGCATTGCTCGTCTATGCGTCACTCAGCGCGGCACGCAATGCCCCTCTGCTCGCAGTCGTCGGCTCAATGCTCATTGGCGCCGAGCTTCAATCAGCAATTGAACGGCATATTCCCAATCGCAAGCACTCGGAAAGTTATTTCTTCGGAAAAACGCCGAACGCAGCTATAGTAACCGCCGCAGTCTTGGGAATCGCCGTTCTTGCGGGAACGAAGATCGGCGCCTCCGTGCGTGGCGACGGCCTCGGCGAAATGCCAATGGCGTATCGAATTGCCGCCAATAGCTTTGGCTGGAGCAACTTCCCTACAGGCGCCGCCGATTTCATTGAGGCAGAGCAGTTTCCTGTGTCGATGAAGCTATACAACATCTACGATTTCGGCGGATATCTCATTGGCCGGCTTCCCAATAGGCCTGTATTCATAGACGGGCGCGCGGATATTTACTTTGGAGACATCCTGGAAGACGTTAACAATATTCAGGGGATGTCCTATGACTGGCAGGAGATTTTGAAGAAGCGCGGCTGCGATTTTATCGTGACCAGCGCCGCAAAAAAGCAGACGCGGCTTTATTTGAATTCGCCCGACTGGACTTTAGTCTATGCCGACTGGGCTAATTTAGATAATGAAAACGGTGTCAACGCGCTGATTTTTATTCGAAATCGCCCGGAATATGCGCGGCTGATCGCGAAGTGCCGTTCGGACTGCCCCGCCGCCGTCAACGCCTCGAAGTTTTCGGCATGGAGATTTTGATGTACGTTATTTGGAAAAAGCCTCTCGTGTGGATACTCGCACTGGCGCTCGCGGTCTTCACCGTCGGTCTTTGCTTCAACCCAGCGGAGTGTAATGATCTGTTCTGGCAGCTTCGAACCGGCCAGGAAATCGCCGCGAGCGGCCATGCGCCGCACATGGATACCTACTCCTGGACACGCCATGGAACGACCTGGATCGCCCATGAGTGGCTATGCTTCTGGATGATGTGGAAGCTCCATCAGATGGGCGGGTTCGCGGCGATCTGGATCGCAGAGGCGGCGCTGGTCGCGCTGACATTCGTGCTGGTGTATGTCCACGTCCTGCGTGAAACCGAGGGAA
>NZ_JBDSQY010000373.1:0-66043 GCF_039929585.1 Capsulimonas sp. | reverse complement strand
GATGGGAGCGCCGCTGAACCTGGACGAGCCGGCTTATGCATCCCCCGACACGGAACAACCAAAATATGCGCAGCCCTCGGGACACCAGACCGAATATGCGCAGACATCTTACGCTCAGCCGGAGTACGCGCCAAGCGTCGGCGCCAGCGATTCCACGGAATCGCTGGCCCGCGCGGCCTATCACACCGGCAGTTTTGCGGAAGCCAGGGACCTTTACGAGCAGGCGCTCAGCGAGTTCCGGGACGCCTATAACGCCACTGGAATCGCGCATACGCTGAATAACCTCGCCAAAACGCTTTATCGCCTGGGCGACCTCGCGGGTTCACAAGGGTATTTAGAGCAGGCGCTGACCCAATATCAATCGATTGGGGATGACGCCGGAGTTGTGCATGTTCTGGAGAACCTGGGTCAAGTCACTTACCGTTTGGGCGACGATACGGCGGCCCAGCACTATTACCTGGAGACGCTTACCGGAGCCCGCAAGATTCACAACCAGGATTCGACCGCCTGGGCGCTGGCCGGGCTGGGCAAGATCGCGTATCGGCAAGGCGATTACCAGGAATCTGAGATGCGCTACGAGGAAAGCCTCGCCATCAGCCGCGAGCGCAGCGACAAAGAAGGCATCGCGGACTGCACGCGGCATCTGGCGCAAATTGCCTACCGCCAATCGGACTACGCCAGGGCGCGTGTTTTATACGAGGAAAGCCTGCATCTCAGCCGCGAATTCGGCGATCTTGACGGAACTGCGTGGACTCTGAATGATTTGGGTAAAGTGGCTTATCGTCTTCAGGATTACGCCGGCGGCATTCATGTCTTGCAGGAATCTCTGGAGCTGTTTCGGATCGTCGAAGATCGCGATGGGGCCGCCTGCGCGCTGGAAAATATGGCTTATTGCGCGCTGAAGGCCGGGGACAAGGCGCAGGCGCAGAGCTGGGCTCAAGAAAGCCAAACCATTCAGCGAGAGATCGCCAATGAAAAAGCGAGCATAGAGGGATATACCCCATACGAGGCTCGAATCACGATGCGAGACGAGTAAAAATGTTTAGAGTGGCGTATTCGAATACGCCACTCTATTTTCTTCAATTATTTTTGCCGAAAGTTGCGATAAGTTCTTATAATACTATGGTATACTCCCTAACATAATCATTGCTTCTTCTTACTCTTCATGAAGCATACCCTTCGGACTCATCCTGACGGTTCAGCACGACCATGTTCTTTCGCGTTGTGGACCTCGCTTAAGTACGACCTGCCTAAATTTATATAAAATATTAGGCTATTTGCCATTATCGCTATATTAGGTTGTACTAGTCCCGTTTCATTACACCCGCTCCGAAAGGGCACGAACATGCATACGCCGTCGTTGTCACCGAACGCTTCACAGCACGCCACGAAAAATGCCGTGGACCTTTCCGCCGCGAGTCCGGACTCGCCTTCCGTGACCTCTACGGCCTTGATGACCATCTCCGGATTGATGTCTTCGGAAGAAAAGATCGAAAGCGGTTTGCCCGCGACGGACTTCACTCCGATACACGACCCGGCTTCGGGCTTCCAGCCTTCGCTGGAGGATCTGGCGCGCGCCGCTTATCGTGGTCATCACTACTCCGACGCTCATGATTTCTACCTGGAAAGCTTGATTCAGCACAAGATTTCCGGGAATTCCGTCGCCATCGCGCGCTCGCTGACGGGCCTGGCGAAGACGGCGTATCGTGTGGGGCAGTTTCAAGAGTCCGGGGAATATCTGGCGGAGGCGATGCCTCGGTATCAGGAGCTTGGCGATATCGCGGGCGTGATCCGGGTGCTGGAAAACCTTGGACAGGTCGCGTACCGCCTCGAAGATTACACGCTGTCCCAGCAGTATTACCAGGAGGCGCTCACCGCAAGCCGTAGTATCGAGGACGCGGAATCGACCGCCTGGGAACTGGCCGGGTTAGGAAAGATCGCGTATCGCCTGGCCGAGTACGAGGAAGCGACGATCCGCTGCGAAGAGAGTTTAGCGATCAGCCGGGAGCGTGAGGATCAGAGAGCGATCGCGGACATCACGCTGTGCCTGGGCAGGATCGCCTACCGGCAGGCAGATTTCACCCGGGCGCGCGAGCGATACCAGGAGTGCCTTGAGATCCAGCGGACGGCAAAGGATTCCAAGGCCTGCGCCTGGACACTCAATAACCTGGGCAAGGCCGCATACCGACTGGAAGACTATCTGGGAGGCCTGACAGCGCTGCATGAGGGTTTAGAGCTGTTTCGGATCATGGATGACCAGGACGGCGCCGCCTGCATACTGGAAAATATGGCCCACTTCGCCGCCAAGATGGGCGACATTGGGCAGGCGAAGATGTGGATGGCCGAGAGTCGGATGCTTGTGCGGGAAATCAAGAACAGCCAGGCCAGCGCCGAGGGGCGAACCCCTCCGGAAGCGCGTATCACCATTCAAGATGGGGCGTAGCACCCACCCTGCCGTTAGATCGTGAGTAGATTACACGCACGATCTGCGGCGCACGTCGTAAGGGTCCACGCCCTTCTCTTCCAGCTTCTCTTCAAAGGCGTCACGCTGATGCTCACGGAGAAAGGCGTGCTCTTTTTTGCTCAGGAACATCGCCAGATACATCCGGCCGACACCGGCGCAGTCGGCGAGGACATGCGCGAACTCATCCGGAAACCCGTACGGGTCAGTGAAGTACAGAGCTTCTTTCTTGTACTTTTTAGCGAACGCTGGATTGACATGCTCCAGCCCATCCAGCGTGCTTCCCCAGCTGATAGCGAGCGGCTGCGGCCGTGTCGCCATGTGGAAGAGCGCATTGGCCAGGATGTCCGGCACGGCGTCTCCGCCGGCGTCCACCGGACACACTACTTCGGCCGGCGCGGCCCCGGCCGGCGCGTAAAGCGAAAACCCCAGTGAAGCAAAGAGGCGGCAGCCGGCGACAACGCGATCATAGGTAAGGATCTGGATCGGCGGCTTCGCCGTGTCCAGCTGAAATGAGTGCGTGGCGTCCGGCGCCCCTAAAAAAAATCTCGCGTAGTGATCCACATACGCTTCCGTCCAATCGACACTCATAGTTTGGCGCCATTGCCCAGGGAAAGTAAGTTTCTCCCCTGCTCCTTCGCAAGTATAGTAGCACTTCGAGACGGCGTCTCGCACCGGCAGTCCCCACATGTTATACGTGATTTTTGCTACTTTTGTCGCCCTGCGCGCCGAAAGAATGTTTCGACGGCAAATTTGCAAGAAAATTTGTCATTATTCGTGCGAAGAACCTGCCTGCTAGGATGCAAGCTCTGTTATAATGAAAGGCAGGCGCAATATTTTCGCCAGAGGACACACGCGCTCAAAAGGATTTTGGTTCAAGCGCGGCGGCAATCAACGCCAGGGAGACTAGGATAATGGACACGAGTTACGAAAAGGTTTGCCCAGGCTGTGGCAAGGCCAATACGATTTCCGAAAAATTCTGCTCCGGCTGCGGCCACCAGTTCCGCACGGTCTTCCAGGATACGGCGCAGGGCGGCGCGATCGCCGCCTCCTCGCCCCTCAGTGATCTTCGGTCAGCTCCAGTAGCTCTGATCGCCGTCACAGTTTTCCTGATCCTGCTGCTGTTCATGCTTCTGATATCGCCGAACCGCAGCGCACCGGCTCCCATTTCAGCGCCTGCGGCCTCTGCGCCAGCTGTCGTGACAGGCGCGGCGCCCCTGCTGGGCTCGGCGGAGCTGGCTGGCCGGATCCATTCCGGACAGACCGCCGCGTCGGTCCGCACGACTGTCGGAGAGCCGACGCGCATTACCAGAACCGTGGTGGGCGGCCTGAACAATGAAGATTGGTACTACACACGCGGCGGCCGCACGGTGCAGGTCCATTTTAACGGCAGCCAAGTGGTCGAAGCATTGAATACCTATTAGTTTCGCCTTCTGGAGGCATCGGGGAACATGCTCAAGTACATCCCTATTGCCGCCTGCGCCGCGGCGCTGTGGTTTCTAATCAACACAATCAGTGCGATGACCGCGTCCAATAGTTACACGCGATGGCAGATCGGTGAGGTCGCCCTCTGCCTCATCGTCCTCGGTTTTGGCGTCAAGCACGCCTACCGCACGCATCACTAAACATCAACTTAAGAAAATGGGCGCAGGGAACCTCGAACGACGGGACTGAGTTATTTCTGAAGAACATCCAAAAGTTTTTTGAGTTCCAAAGGAAATAACGATGGCCGAACTTTTCGATCCCTTGACCCTGCGCGGCGTGACGCTGCGCAACCGTATCGGCGTTTCGCCGATGTGCCAGTACAGCGCCACAGATGGCCTTCCGAGCAACTGGCATCTGACGCATCTGGCGGCGCGCGCCTACGGCGGCGCGGCGCTGGTGATTACCGAGGCGACCGCCGTAGAAGCGCGCGGACGGATTTCTCCAGGCGACACCGGCATCTGGTCGGACGCGCACGTGGAGGCGTGGAAGCCGATCACCCAAATCATTCGAGACGCGGGCGCGGTCCCCGGCATTCAACTGGCCCATGCGGGACGCAAGGCGAGCACCGCCGCGCCCTGGGACGGCGGCAAGGGCGTCACCGACGCCGATGGCGGCTGGGAGCCGGTCGGCGTGACCGCCGACCCATTCGCGCCGGACTACCGCACACCCCATGCCCTCACCATCGACGAGATCAAGCAAATCCAGCTCGCATTCCGGGACGCCGCCGTGCGCGCCGACGCCGCCGGCTTCGACTGGATCGAGATCCACTCCGCCCACGGCTATCTGATCAACACGTTTCTCTCGCCGCTTACCAATACGCGCACCGACAAATACGGCGGCTCGTTCGAAAACCGCACGCGTTTCCTGACGGAAACCGTCCAGCTTATCCGCGAAGCCTGGCCCGCCGCCAAGCCCCTGACCGTGCGTCTTTCCGCCACAGACTGGATCGAGCGTGGCTGG
The DNA here is from genome assembly GCF_039929585.1 of Capsulimonas sp. Classification (NCBI taxonomy): domain Bacteria; kingdom Bacillati; phylum Armatimonadota; class Armatimonadia; order Capsulimonadales; family Capsulimonadaceae; genus Capsulimonas; species Capsulimonas sp. The sequence continues at coordinate 61,137 of NZ_JBDSQY010000373.1, read as the reverse complement.
ACTCCCGAAGACTCGGTTGCGATCGCACGCATTTTGAAGGATTTGGGAGTGGATTTGATCGACTGCAGCTCCGGCGGCGTCGCTCCGGGGATCAAGATCCCGGCCGGCCCCAGCTACCAGGTCTTCCTGTCAGAGATCGTCAAACGCGAAGCGAGCATCCCCACCTCGGCGGTCGGCATGATCACCGAGCCCGAGCAGGCGGCCCAAATCATCCACGACGGCCAGGCCGACATCGTCCTGCTCGCCCGCGAGTTCCTGCGCGAGCCCAACTGGCCCATCCTCGCCGCGAAGGCGCTCGGCAAAGCCGGAGCGGTCCCGATCCCTGTTCAGTACGAGCGGGCTTTCCAGTAAATGGCAAAGTCGTCCTCCAGAATTTGGAGGACGACTTTTTATCATCACGCAGAGCGTTCAACCCAGCATTGCTGCATTGATCTTGGAAAGTAAAGTGAAGTACTTTTCACCGAAGTCTTTTCCCAGTATTTCAATCTCCAGCTGCTTATTCATGACATCTATCGGCTGATGTTTTTTGGCGTGCACCAAATGCCCCTTTGTCACAAGACTTAAGGCGATACGGCGATCCTCACCTTCCCATGTTGCTTCAATAATATCGCGCGCCTCCAGAAAGACGCGATTTTGATTGTAGATCACAAGATGATCTTCGTCGCATGGAAATCGACAGGAAGACAGATCAACGCCTCGAAAATCTACTCCCATTAAGATCGCTTTGGTAAAGTCCACATTCTCGAATCGGCTGCTGATTTTTTCTGGATTAGCATTGAGCCATGGGAAAAAGCCCGTAATCGTCAGACGACTATGCAGAAAAAAGCTGACGCTTTCCATCAGCCCCGCAAACTTGCAGCGGATAAAACTCGCTCCCTCAAAACTGACATCCGCGAGATTTGCGTATGAGAAGTCGCACTCATGGTAGGTTTCGATTCCATGGGCTGAGCGGCGCAGATCCGAATGCGCGAACGTGACACGCTCCAAACGGCTCGCATTCTTCCCCCGGTTATCTGCAAATCGACAGTCACGCAGGTCGGAGTTCTGAAAATCGACATCGGTCAGATTGCATACTCGAAAGCGAACATTTTTGACCTCGGCCTCACAGCATCGCACGTTTTGCCAGACACAGTACTCCCACACCGAATCGCTGAGCACTGCATGACTGAAATCGACATCTTGCAGCACCGTCTTACGTAATTCCGCCATCCCTTCGACACGGCTCACGACATGATGGTCAAACTCGGATACAGGCGTGACCGTTGCCGATGGAAAGACAAAGCCGCGCAAATCCCATCGCCCATCATATTTCTCTAGAAAGCCAAGTGAGGCGAGCGGCCGACGCTTTTTGAGGGCCTCCAGAACTTGGATGGATTGCGAAGCGCCCGCAATCGTCCGCCATCTGTCAGAATAAGAATTCTTCTGTTTTCTCATGAACACTAATACTTTGACAAATGATAATCTCGATGTGTCGTGTCTGGAAAATGGCAAAAGCCAGCGTCCGTTTGACGCTGGCTTTTTATTTGAACTGACTTACGCCTTCGCGACTTCCGAAGTGCAGAAGGCGCAGCGGGTGGCGGCGATGGGAATACTGCTGAGGCAATAGGGGCAGTCGCGGGTGGTTGCGTCGGCGGGCGTTTCGGTTTTGCGGCGGGCCATGAGCCAGTTGACGGGTTTGACGACAAAAAAGAATATGACAAACGCGGTGATCAGAAAGGTGATGATCTGATTAAGCAAGTCTCCCACCAGCAAAGCATTCGTGCCTCGAAGCGGAATCTTGTAAGTGCTGAACGCTTGCTTGCCGGCGATACCGATGATGGGTGTGATGATGTCTTCCGTAAATGCTTTGACGACCGTTGCAAACGCGGCGCCGATGACGACGCCGACGGCGAGATCAACCACATTGCCCCGCAGAACAAATTCTCGAAATTCTTTCGCGACGCTCATGGATACTCTTTTCTAGCGCAGTTTGCGACTGCGACCAATTGAAATAAGACGTTGGGTAGAGCGGAAACTCGGCAAGACGACGTCTGCCTCTGGCGTTAGTATAAGCGCGTTCGATGGGGTTGTCAAGCGCGGCGTTCGCCTTCGAATTGAAATCCGGCGCTTCGCAGATGGGCTTGAATGAGGCCAGGAGTGGGGTCCTGAATCAGCGCGTCGTAAGAGATCCGAACGGTGTTTCGGCCACTGGCGTCACGGCGATGGTAAATATAACCAGCGAAGCGCTGGAAGAAGAGCATACGGCTTCTTTTGAGATTCGATGTGTCCTGCATCTTGCCGTCCACCATCGTGAGCGTCATACGCTGCGGCGCTGTTTGTTTTCGCTGCGCGTCATCGAGAATATGTTCTGGGGCGCCGAGAGTGGAGAGCCAATCGTCAATGGCGCTGGTGAAGTCGGGAATGTCATTGTGCGCCTGGCGGCTGACGCGATCGCAATAGGACTCAAAATATCGAAAGTCTGTCGTCCATGTTCCCAGTGCTTTTTGGAATGCGTCCGCCAATCCTTGCTCCGTCCAAATCAATAAATCGCTATGCCGGGGCAGAATATAGATACGACTCGGATCATCGGGATGAAATCCGATGTAGTCGCTGTTGGTGGTATCCGCAATGACGATTAGCTCAGGGAGACGCTGGCCGGTGAGCGGCGTTCCTTCATATTTCCAAAAATGGGCGCTTGCGCTGAGCATCGTTCGCAGCGCCGCGCGCTCGCTCACGATCCGGCCAGGCAGGTAGCACCGGATCAGGCCGCAGAATTCGCCTTCGCCGAGGGCAGTGGCGTATTCGGTGTAGCCGGCGGGGAAAACGCATCTAAGCTGCTGCTGGGAGGCGAGGACGTCGGCTTCGGTGGCGACGGTGAGTTTTTCGGAGACAAGATAAACGTCGGAGAACATGGTTGAGTGGGTCTCACAAAAAATTCGCAGGCAGTCCGGCGTGGGACTGCCTGCGAATTTTTAAATCGTTGCGATTTTTCAGAGACGGTAAAAAATGGCGGATTGGGATGCTAAACCTGCGCGGGTTCGGCGGGGGTTTCCGCTTCTTCGATGCTCTTAGCTACGGAAGCCTCGACCGCGCGAGTGGCCTCGCCGACGGAGTTGGACGCTTCTTCGATCCGCTTGCCGCTGATCGGGCAAAGAGCCCAAGCTTTGACTTTGCTGGGTTTCTTGACGCCGATCTGGTTAGTGCCGCCCATCACATAGGTGATGGTGACAACGTGCTCTCCGATTTTTGCATCATACGACGCCATATTGTGTCTCCTCACGTGTGTTACAAAAAGAGTTTCGTTGACACTCGTTCGGAATCCTGCCGGCATGGCGCCGAATTCCGAAATCGTCTTATCTATTGTACCTGATTCCATTGATATTTCGATTCGGCGCCCTTGCCAAAGGGCGAAGCGATGTGATACAATATTCGGGCGCGAAGGATCCCTAGCGATCACCTCCATGCGTGCAGCCTTTCCCCATGCGCCCCACATTTTGAGCACGACGTTACCATACGTACGGCTTTGTCACGTCGAAATGATATCGCGCGGCTGCGTCACGCCGCAGGAGTTCTATGGATACATCGCCCGTTACGAAAAATGGTTCTCACCCCACGAAGTATATCTTCGTCACCGGCGGAGTCGTCTCCAGCATCGGCAAGGGAATCACCACCGCCAGCCTGGGACGCCTGCTGCGCAACCGCGGCTACTCCGTCACCATGACGAAATTGGACCCGTACATCAATGTCGACGCCGGGACCATGAACCCCTACCAGCACGGCGAAGTGTTCGTCACCGACGACGGCGCGGAAACCGACCTGGACCTGGGACATTATGAGCGGTTTGTCGATATCAATCTGACCCGCGACTCGACCGTCACGACCGGCCGCGTTTATTCGACCGTCATCGCGAAGGAGCGGCGCGGCGATTATCTCGGCGGCACCGTGCAGATGATCCCGCACATCACCAACGAGATCAAGGAGCGCGTGATCGGCCTGGGCGAGAAGTCCGGCGCGAACGTCGTGATCGCTGAGATCGGCGGCACCGTCGGCGACATTGAGGGCCTGCCGTTCCTGGAAGCCATTCGCCAGCTCAAGAAAGACGTCGGCGCGGACAATGTGCTTTACGTCCACGTCACATTGATCCCGTATATTGGGCCGTGGGGCGAGGTGAAGACCAAGCCGACCCAGCACTCCGTTATCAAATTGCGCGAAATCGGCATCCAGCCCGACGTTCTGATCTGCCGCACGCAGTCGAACATCAGCGATGAGATGAAGGCCAAGCTCAGTCTGTTCTGCGACGTCGAGAAAGAGGCCGTGATCGAAAACCAGGACGTGGACACGATCTATGAAGTCCCGCTGGTGTTCGAGAAAGAGGGCCTGGCCGATCTGGTCGTCCGCCGGCTGAAATTGGATGAGACGCATCCGAACCTGGATGCGTGGGTGGACCTGGTCCGCCGGGTCAAGGCGCCCAAGCATCAGGTGAAGATTGCGGTCGTCGGTAAGTACACCGGCAACGGCGACTCCTATATCTCCATCGCCGAAGCGCTCGGGCATGGCGGCATCGCCTCCGACGCCGGCGTGAAGATCGAGTGGATCGAGAGCGACGACCTGGAAGAGGACGGCATCGACTTCGCCGCCCGGTTCGCCAATACGGACGCCTTGGTTGTTGCCCCCGGCTTCGGCGCGCGCGGCGTGGAAGGCAAGATCCAGGCGATCAAGTACGCCCGCGAGACCGGCCTGCCCTTCTTCGGCATCTGCTACGGCCTGCAAATGGCCGTCATCGAGTTTGCGCGCCACGGCTGTGGCCTGACCAACGCCAATACGGAAGAGGTCAACCCCGATTCACCGTACCCGGTCGTCCACATCCTGCCCGAGCAGAAGCATGTGACGGACAAGGGCGCCTCGATGCGCCTTGGCTCCTACCCCTGCCACCTCTCGCAGAACAGCATCGCGGCGAAGATGTACGAGAGCGACGTGATTGAAGAGCGCCACCGCCACCGCTACGAAGTGAACAACGAGTACCGCAAGCAGCTGAGCAACGCCGGCATGGTCTTCAGCGGCGTCTCACCCGATTACCGCCTGGTGGAGATCGTCGAACTGCCGCAGGATGTGCACCCGTACTTCATCGCGACCCAGTTCCACCCGGAGTTCAAGTCCCGCCCGAACCGCGCGCATCCGCTGTTCGCCGGCCTGGTCGCCGCCGCCCTCAAGCGCCGCCAGGACCTCGACGCCAAAAAGCCGCGTGTGACCGCCAACCCGGTGGATGCGCTCGAAGAAGCCGCCGTCCAGGCGTCCTAACCCGTTGGAACTCTTCGCCGCGACGCATTAGGCCGGCGGTTTCCGAGCCGGCGGTTAAAACCGCGCCTGCAAAGGCGCAGAAACCCACCTGCGTGGGTTACATATTCGTAAACGTGACCGCCTTACAAAACGCATATTGTAAACGGTACCGTCAAGGACTATGTAGTCCGCGAAGGCGGACTTCTGCGCTCTCGGAGGCGCGGTTTTAACCGCCGGCTTTCTTGGTAATCGAACTTCGCGCCATTCACATGGCCGGGTATATCTACTGCTGATGGTTATTGGTGAAACAACATTGGTCTTAACTCAGTGACCCTATTCGCCGCGACGCTTTCCGCGCTCGCGCCTTTGTTCCTTCTGATCCTGCTGGGATACGCCTTGAAACGGGTGCGTGTGCTGCACAGCGCACACGCGCCCGTTCTCAACGGCCTCGTTGTGAACGCCACCCTGCCCGCCTTGATCATTCACGGCCTCGCGACCGCCCCCGCCATCCCCGCGCGCACGTTCTGTATTCCGCTCTCGATCATCCTGACCGAGTGCGTCCTGATGGCACTGATCCTCATCCTCGGCCGCGTCTGCCGCCTGACCCGCCCGCGCCTCGGCGCGCTGCTCTTAGTCGGCACGTTCGGCAATACGGGCTTCCTCGGCTACCCGATCACGCTCGCCCTGCTGCCCCACCAGTTCCCGGCCGCGATCCTGCTGGACCAGTTCGGCATGAGCGTCCCCCTCAATATCGTCGCCGCCCTCGCCGGCGCGACGCTTGGGACCGCCCGTACCGACGAAAGCCCGCGCAAAAACCTCACCCGTATCCTCATGTCCCCGATCTTCATCGCCCTGCTCGTCGGCCTCGCCGCCCACTTCCTGCCCGGCTCCCACGCCGCGCTCGCCACCCCGGTCGGCCAGATCGTCGACAAGACCCTCGGCTACCTCGCGCAGGGCACCACCCCGCTCGTGCTGCTCGCCGTCGGCCTGTCCCTGCGCCCCGAAGCCGCAGGCAAAAGCATCCCCACCCTGCTGCTCAGCTGCGCCCTCAAACTCATCATCTCCCCCCTGATCATGTGGCCCATCTGCCGCCTCTTCGGCCTCCACGGCGACCTCCTCGCCGTCGGCGTCCTGCTCGCCGCCATGCCCGCCTCCGTCATGTCTTCCGTCTACGCCGCCCACCACGACATGGACGGCGACTACGCCGTCGCGACGGTATTCGTGTCCACAATTCTGTCCGCGCTGACGATCCCGTGGATGCTGTCGCTGGCGCGGTGAATCGATGTATAATTACGCAACAGGCTGTTGCGTAATTGGACAAACGGTAAGTCGCTTTGCAGCTATACGCAAGTAGCATGTTGGTGCCCCTGGGAGACTACACATTGGAAACGGATAAACTCATTCAAGCCCTGGAGTACGAGTGGGAAGATGAAGGCGGCTTTCTGTGGCGACTGCGGGATCGCTCATTCGACGCGGAAGGCGCAAAGCGATTGGAAAGCCTGTTGCAATCGATCAGTTTTGAAAATATCGACTGCATCGACAAGCGCCTAATGCAACTCCTTTGGTTCGTTCCCACATTTTTGCAATGGTGTGTAGAAACGTTTCGCGGAATCTCTGAGGACAGTAACGAAACTTATTACGTCAAGCAGTGCGAGGGCCGAATCCAGAAAATCTTTGTAGAACTGCTTGGCATACCGTAACTCTTTCTGTTTGGCCCATTCGCCGTCGGCACCCTGCTTGCCGCCATGCCCGCCTCCGTCATGTCCTCCGTCTATACCACCCACCACGACATGGACGGCGACTACGCCGTCGCGACGGTGTTCGTGTCTACGATACTGTCCGCGCTGACGATCCCATAGATGCTGTCACTGGCGCGGTGAATTATCTCCCAAACTCGCAACTTCTTATAATAACGATCCCGTAAATGATGAGATTAAGGTCTGGCTAACGAGTTCTCCATTGATGTCAATCCGTCCTTGTTCGCGACATAAATTAATTCCATCTTCTAAACGTGTTGCTACATTACGCCCAGTCTTTTGATATCCAAATAAGCGGGCAAGTGCAATTTTGAGACTTGCTACATTGCATTCGTATCGCTGAGTTATCACTAATGCACAAGCCTCCGCAATTTCTTCGATAGCAATTTCATCTATTGGACGTATGTATCCGTCTTCAGAAGGTCCTCTTACCAGGCCATGATCAATTTCTATGGGCCAGAAGAAGCCGTTAATTATTTTCATCTGCCCATTGGTTTGAGCTCTTCGCGCGATTGCATCCACACTCAAAACTAAGTTTGTGCCAGCTTTACCCATTGACCATCCAGAAACAAGACGACGAGTTGCTTCCTCTCGATGTATTGGTCCTTCAGTCGATACAATTTCAACAAGTAGTCGTGTGAGTTCGGGGGAATTCTCGTGAGCTAGTCGATAAAAATCAGACGATGGCCCAATCTTTGGCATTGGATACCGCTTATAGGGTAGTATGTTGAGTGCATGAGTAGAAATTTGTGTTACCGCTTGACTAGGTTTGTCTATGTCAGCATTGGCAGGTGCAACATATCCAAATGTTCTATTAACAGAACTACCTGACGAAACATTATAACCTTCAATATCGCTGATAGCGATTAATACTTCGTCTTTGTTATCAGGTAAGTCCTGACGATGGAGAATCTCTGTAGCTCGCCTTATAACACGATCAACAACCGTTTCTTCAATATTTTCGAAGTCTTGCTCGGCATCATGATGGCGCCACGTTGGTTCAATACGCAATTTTTCTAAAGCATTATATACAGGTTCTAATGCCAGTTCTGGATTCCGCAGGAAATCACTTCCACGAATTCGTACAAACGTCCAGCCTAAACGCTCTAATATTGCCTGACGCTGCATATCATTAGATACTTGTTCAAGAGTATAGTGATATCTATCCCCATCACATTCTACTGCTAATCGCTTACCATTTCCTTCCACTACAAGATCAATCCTGTAGCCGCCTACCTTCCATTGCGGAACAATTTCAAAACCACGCAAACTAATTGAATGAAGCACAAGTCTCTCAAACTCAGATTCAGTCTTATTTTCATCCTTTTGAAGTTGATTTGCTTTACCTTGAGGATTTGCCGCATAATCAAGCAAGCGACGTCGTAAGTCTCCAGGACGCAAATCGATTTCGGAATTGAGAGAATGGACCACCCATAACTGATCTTTGGCTCGGCTCGCAGCGACATTGTAACGTTTTTTGTATAGATCTGCTTGTTTGAGTCGTTGGGGTGAGCCATTTGAAGAATCGACCATAGTCAAGAATACAATATCCCGTTCATCGCCTTGAAAGCTTGGAGGAATTCCACATAAGATTCTGTGTTTTTCATAAACAGAAGGAGGCAATTCATTCTGTAACATTGACTCGATAAGAGCTGCTTGTTCTTCTTTGACAAGACTAATCACGCCAATGCTAGCATTAGCGTACTCTGGCTGCTCAATACATGATCGAATTAACGAAACGATGGTCTTAGCCTCATCAATGTTGCTATTGCCAATGCGTATTCCATCCACGCGATAAGGAACTACAAACGGGCGCGTTTGTACAGTTGAATGATCCCGCAACGGTTTGATTTTACCATCGTATGATAGTTCGTTGCTGAATTGGATAATATCAGGAACGCACCGGAAATGTTCGCGCAAGCAAATCGTTCCTCCGAACGACTGCATTGCAAGATCATAGATGGATTGCTTGCCGTCATAGAGGTGACTATTAGGAATTCCTTCAAGGTGTTGTGCTATAAGTTGATTTACGAGCGTTATGTTTTGTCCAACAGCATCGGGACTGACTTGTTCATCATCACCCACAACAACAACCTGGTCCGCCATATAGCAAGGAATTAAGCCCATCACATCGCACTGACTCGCTTCATCAATAATAACAACATCAAAGCGGGTTGTTCGAGTATCGAAATTTTCCACCACACGGGCGAGCGGCATAATCCAGACAGGCACAGAATCCTTAGATTGCGACATTAGCTTACGTGCTTCAGCTTGTAGACCTGGTACTCCTTTTCCCGTACCACTTCCGATACGCTGGATCGTTTTTTTCCAACCCAATAAAGATTGCCGACGTTCTAATGTAGTTCGTTTTACCTGCGCTGACCACGATCGCCTATCCACTAAATTCGATGTAATGTTTTTTAACTCAGATTCCGCTTCCAAAATACTTTGCTGAATTCGTCCAAGTGATACTTCAGCCCTACTGCTAAGTTCATTATTTAATTGCGACCACAGCCAAGCATCCTGAGGCAATCCAGGCGGAATATCATTATTGTGCGGCTCAGAACGATTTCGGATTGCACACGCCCATTCAGGAGCCGTTTTATGTAGTCGGTCGATCAATGCCTCACGATTCTTATGAATGATTGATTTACTATTCAAAATTCCGATCTGGTCATATGCAATAGCATATCTATTTTCATCTCGAGTCTGGATTGCAACTATTAATTCATCGACGGCAACAGCATGCACATCACCAGCGCTTTCGACGCATTGCAAATAAAACTTGTCTAACTGCTTCTGAATTATCAATCCATTCAGATAATCCATGCGACTTTTACATAGAGGAATAATCGTGTCAGTCAGAAACGCTTGTAAATAATCTAAATCAGCATGTGGGTTGCTGGTTAGACGTAGAGGTTGCCAAAGCGACTTCCAGTCAAGCCCAATAGAAGATAGACCATTCTGCAAAACATCTAACTCTTTTTTGTACCAATTAAGCGCACGATTAATAAAATCTAGATAGCGATACGCAACATATTCTGGCTGAGCGCCGAGCTGCGATTCATCTGGTCCTCCCATCGAAGAAATCAAGCGACTCCATCTATTAACTAATTCCTCTCGGCTAATTTGAAGTGTTATGATAAACTGTAGAGCTTTGAATTCTTCAAGAGATACAGGAGTGAGTTTCGCAATCTTCCACAGACCGATCATACGAACCCACTCACGATGTGCAGTACGAACTAACCAGCTTAGAGATTTCCCACTTTCCAGGTGCTCGACAATTTGGTCAACCACAAGTAATTGCTCGTGGATAGAAACACCTATTGCAAGTGTAGGCGCGAATTGAATATTTATTTCTTCCTGATGAGCAGCTTTATCATGACAGTTCGCTATTTGCGTCAAGAGTGTATCCCAACTATTGCGATGTGATCCACCCTTCCGACCTGCTTCAATGGCGGCTTTCGCCCATTCACCTTCGATTTTCAAAAAATCTATCGCCTCTGAACATCCATCGGCAATATTCTCAATTCTTTTAGGTGAAATATCAATTCGGTCTGCCGACCAAAATTTATTATATTCAATTATAATTGGTAATTTTAGATTCGTTAACTGCTTTAATTGTTTCTCAAATTCTGAAGGGGTTGGTAAGAAATCAGTAACAGGTATCCATAAATTTAATTCGCGCTCTTCATATTTGGATATTTTTGATGTTGTCGCATAGAGATCGCGTATTTCAGATACAGTCAATGATAGTGTTGTGTTCAGTGAAATTTTATCAGTAATCCACGAATCGCGTTCTCGTTTGGCAAAAACTTCTCTCGCTGCTTCGGCAGGTTGATACGCTCTTCCAGCGATCACAATATCACGATACTCATCAAATGATGCTCGTTCAAGCCTCACACGACTATCAGTAATAATCTGGATGAGGCTTTTTCTACGAGAAGCCAGTTGCTCTGCCTCGGCATCCAACTGAGTAGCCTCACTTCTTCCGAGGCGCTCGATAATGCTCTCGACTGAGGATTCCAACTGAGAGCGACTTTCAGTATCACTGCCTGTGACACTTACACAAAGTGGCTGAAGCTGCTCTACAACTTGATCTCTGACAACTTTTAGAGCATTGGCCTTTTGACTGGTTACGAGTACGCTTTTTCCTTGAGCCAGCAAATGACCTATCAGATTTGCAATGGTATGTGTTTTACCAGTCCCGGGAGGCCCCTGCACTAGCACACAACCATGTCGTTCTAACCGGCTGGCAATTTCGATTTGTTCATTATTTGCAGGCTTACTTAATAATATATCAGGAGACGTTGAAGAGTTTGTAGTAGTTCTACTATCACCATCCCTATCAATTGCCATGTGATAATTAGATTCGATTCCCACAATATTGCTGAGTGCTCTGGGAATGCTTGTCGCTTCTCGCATGCTACTCAGAATACCTTCAATGGCTGTGGCAAACCCTAAAGTACGGGCGCGCATGAATAGGACTGGCTCACGACTAATCCTCGGAAAGACAGGAATAGTGGATCGGGAGACAGTCTCATCAAATTTCCCGTCAACAGCTAGCATGGCTACAACTCGACGAAAAAAGCCGTTCGTTGCTGTTGTTTCAAGAGGATGATAGGCCCCCTGCTCTAACTCAGCACGGCACCTGCCAATTTCAGCACCATCAACATCTGACATTCCTGTAAACAAAGCTGTATAAAGCTCAACTTCAGATTCGGCTTCAACAAGAGTAAATTCTGGCTTTTCTGGATTGAAGTTGAGTTGGAGCCTTTGGAGCAGTATAGGGTGATTGATTTCTCCATCCGCTCTTTTCCAGGCTAAATACCCATCCCCTAATAAGAGTTCTTGTCGTTCTCCATCACGCTGTATCTGGCCATATAAACCGTAAAGTTCTTCAAATATTTTAAGAGCGGCGCGCGCGGGAATCTCGGTCTTAGCCCAGCCTGCCCACCGAGTTCGCCATTCATCGAACTGAGCCATTCGCTCCTCAACATCAGAGAACCATTCGATTATTGTCTCATCATCTACTTCGCGTTCAATTTTTTCAATATGGGAAACATCACCCTCAGGCGTCTCCCATTTCGATTTGATCCATTCTGATAATATATCTGGTGGAGAGGGAGCCGCAGTCTTATTTGCTCGTCCTACTCGCAATACTACACCATTATAAGCAAGATCACCTTGCGTATCATAAACTGCCCGTTGAATAGTTGGATGTATAGGGAGATCTGAGAGCCAAAAAGACCAGGGCTGCCGAGCAATGCTCTTTATCACTGGATTTCGTCTCTGGTTCAACTCTGCAAGATAAGTGAATAGCTGCCGAGTGCGCTGCACAGCTACAACATCGTTGGCTGTACCTTGCTCCGAATCTATGGAAGCTCGAGAGATCGATCCCGCCTCCACGCCATCGGTTGGCTTCATTACATCGGAGGGACCAGAATATAACTCTCGATTGATAGCCGTCTCTTCACTCAAATGAAATATCCTCCACGCAAAAACTCTAGAGCGCTCCAACCATTGACGATTTGCACGACACTAAAGTATCATTTTAACACGTGCGATAAGCTTGCAGACGTGTGTGGAGGGATAATGACAACTAATTTTCACAATAATATGTGATTCAGGGAGTGACCATGAACATCAAGAACGAATTGGCATCTGTGATTTCAGAAATAAATGAACTCAATATCGTCTCTCCAGTGGAAGCACTGCAAGCTCGCCAGCCAGGCTTCGCGAAAGACCTGCTGGCGGGCATCGACACAGACGCGCTCCTCGCCACCCCAATTGACGAACTGTTCGAGGAGTACACGCCCGCGCCGGAGCCGCCCGCAGACTCTACTCACCAGCCTTAAGTGCAAACTTCGCAACAAACTCCTTCAGAGTCTCCACATCCTGCTTCGCGGACGCCAGCGCGACGTATCCATCGGGGCGCACCAGGTAGAAGGCGTCGCGTTCGAGGCCCGCGTGGGCGGCGGCGGCGGTCCAGGGGAACTCTTGGATCGGGATGCCGAGGTCGGACGCGGCGGCGCGGAAGTCGGGGGTTGGGGCGCCGTAGATGTGGATTTGCCAGTCGAGGGCGGTGAGGGGGGCGAAGTTGTCGGGGGCGGGCGCGGGGGTCCAGGGGAGGCGGTCGCCGCCTTGGAGGTCGCCGGCGTGGCCTTGGCTCAGCGCGCTGCCGTGGTAGTTGATGCGGGTCTGGGAGACGGCGCTGAACATGGTTTGGCGCACGGCGCTGAAGCCGGTCAGGAACGGGAGGACGTGCGGCAGAAGCCACGTGCGCAGAATCTGGCTGCCGACGCCTTCGCCCACCATGGCCTGGAAGGCGCGGTCGGTGGTGGCGACCAGCGTGCGCGCGAAGGCGATGCGCTCCTGTTCGTAGGTGTCGAGAACGGAGGGGTCGATGCGCCCCTGGAGGACCTGGGCGAGCTTCCATGAGAGGTTTATGGCGTCGCCGATCCCCGTGTTCATGCCCTGGCCGCCCGCCGGGCTGTGGATGTGGCCGGCGTCGCCGGCGATGAAGACGCGGCCGGCGCGGAAGTGGCTCGCCACGCGGTGATGCACGTGGTAGGTGGAGAACCAGTTGACCTGTTCGACGGTCGTGTCGATCATCTGCTCGGCGCCTGGCTGGATCTGTTCAAAGGTAACATCCGTCTGGCCGGTCAGTTCGGGCGGGACGACGCCGATCAGACGCTGCATTCCCGTGCTGCGGACGGGAAGCATCAGCACAAACGTGCGCGGGCCGACGTTGATGATCAAGTCGCGATTTTGACCGTTCGCGACCTTGACGTCCGCAACATAGAAGTCCTGATCGTACGTGCCGCCGGGAAAGTCGAAGCCCAGCGTCTGGCGCACACGGCTGCGCGCGCCGTCGCAGCCGCAAAGGTAGTCGGACTGGACGGTTTCTTCCACGCCGTCTTTCTCTAAGACAGACTGAACACTGGCGCCATTGTCGGTGAACTCCTTCAGCTCCGTATTCCACTCCACGGCAACGCCCGCGTCGGCGAGTTTCGCCACCAAGAAGCGCTCATGATCGTCCTGCGGGAAGCAAAGCGCAAACGGATACGGACTGAGGCCCGCGCCGTTGTCCTTGAAATCCAGCTTCGCGACCTCTTCATTGCCCTCGCGGAAATGGACGGCCTCCATCGGGATTCCCAGGCTGACCACCTCGTCGCCAAACCCCAATTGCCGGTAGAACTCCAGCGTCCGCGCATGCACGATCATCGCCCGCGACGCCTGCCCCGGCCCGCTGTTCTTGTCGACGATCCGAAATTGAACGCCATGGCGCGCCAGACGCAGCGCCAGCACCAGACCGGTCGGCCCGGCCCCCACGATCAGAACTTGAGTATTGGACATGGTGATTCTCTCCCCATCATAAAAATGACTATTAAGTCAGTATTACCCAATTTTCCGAAGCCTTGTCAATAAAATGACCCATGGGTCATAATAATTCCGTGAGTGACCCAAAACCGACCGAACACAAGCCCCGCACGCGCCGCCCAAGCGTGGCGAAAACGACCCAGACCCGCCAAGCAATTGTCGCCGCCGCCTTAGATGTCTTCTTAGAGCGCGGCTTTTCCGACGCCCGTATGGAAGATGTCGCCGCCCGCGCAGGCGTGGCGAAGGGCACTGTTTATCGCTATTTTACCGACAAAGAAGCGCTCTTTGAAGGCGTGCTGCGCGAAGTCATCGCCGTCCCCCTGGCCCATTTGACGCTGCTGCTTCCGGAGCCAGGTGAGAGCCTCCGCGACGCCATATGGCGCGCCGTCCTGCCCATCGTCCGCGACATGGAGCGCTCCAAGCGCGCCCCCGTCTTCCGCCTGATCCTCGCCGAAAGCAGCCGCTTTCCCGCGCTCGCCCGCATGTTCCGCGCGCTCGTCTTCGACCCCGTCGCGGACATGATTCAACGCCTCGCCCAGCGCGGCGTCGAAACCGGCGAACTCACCACCGACGCACTCGTCAAATTCCCTCATTTGATGATCGCCCCCAACATGCTGGCCGTCCTCTGGAACGGCGTACTCGATCCCGAACACCCACTGGACATGGAGGCGATGTTCGCCGCGCATTTAGATATTGTGTTTGGAATATCTGAAGACACCTCATCCACTAAGTGTCATAAACCATTATGAGGCCAATATCGTGATCAAACCAAACGACACAATCCGCTGGAAGGCGATACTTTGCGCGGCGCTCGCACTGCTGGCGATGGGAGCCACAGGTCGTCTATTCGCGCAAGGCGCCGCAGCAACGGTCAGCGCGCAGGATTTTGATGCGCGCCATACGCAGGACACGGCGAAGAACCCTACCAAAGTCTCCTGTGTTCTTCGGCTGCCGGAGGGAAAGACGCAGTTTCATATGGGCGAAGTCATCCCCATCGAAGCCGTCTTCTCCAGCCGTAAGTCTGGTCAGTATCGGTTTAATACAAACGAGGGAAACCGCGCCCTCCCCTGGGCGAGCGACACGATCATTGTCGATCGCGAGCAGGATACGCCGGACCCGCTGCGCGCTTATTACGATCCCAGTAAGCCCGGCGGCTACAGCGGCGGCGGCCCGCGCTGGCAAACGATGGACACGACGACGCTCTCTTTCGGGCTTGTGCTCAATAACTGGCGGCGGTTTGATCGGCCCGGCGTCTATCGGCTCTATCTGCAAACGAAGCGCATGCAGCGCCTCACGGATTCCCAAGTCGGTATCCAATCGTTAGGTTCGCTGACAACGACCTCCAATGTCGTTCAAATCGAGATCCTGCCGCCTGATCCTGTCTGGTCGGCTCAAACTCTGGCGAAGGCGCTGCCGGCGTTTCAAAGCGAATCCAGCAACGGGAAGCCCGGCGCGGACGCCGCACGAATCCTCCGATTTCTGGACACTCCGGAATCCGCACAGGCGATGATTGACCGTTATGGCGTACCGACGACATCGGAATTACAGTATACATTCTGGTATGACCAGGCGCGGCTGGGGCTGCTAGGATCTCGACGAAGAGAGGAAATTATCGCGCAGATGCAGGCGGAAATCCAGAACCCGGATTTCCCCATTGTGTCCACTTTTCTCCTGGACATGGCCCAGGTCCAAGCGCTAGCCGCCTATCCCGACCCCGCGCCGCCGCCCCCGCAAGGCGATCCGGCGGCGCAGGAGAAATGGCGTAAGCAATCATTCATGCAGTTCTCAGCGCCGAACGCCTGGATGAACACGGACAATGAATCGCTGCAAACGGCCCTTCCCCACAAACGCGGCGCCGCCCATCTGCAAAGCGCGTACACGCTCTTTGATATGCGCGTGCGCAATATGGTTCGCGGCGTTGATCCGGCGACGATTGCTCCTATTCTGATTTCCGAATTCGGCGCGCTGACTCCGCACGAACAATATGCGCTGCTGACCGACTACTCATGGCCGTATCTGCGCGATCCGAAAATGCTCGCGCCTCTGCGAACACTCTATCAAAATCCGCAAGGCCGGTCGGACTATGAAATCCGCGATCACCGCACCGCCGCGCTGCGGCGTCTCTCCGCGTTATCTCCCAAGGAAGGCAGGAGGCTCCTTCTCGCAGAAATCCAGAGCCCACATCCGCAGGTCAACATGGACCTTCTCGTCGGCCTGCCGGACCCCACACTGCCCAAGATCGAACCAACGCTAGCGGCAAATTTATCGGCAGGCGGCGATCTAGATACCATTTCCGTTCTTATCCAGCGCTACGGGACCCGTGCGATCCTGCCGCAAGTCAAAACGTTCTATAGCGACAAGGATGACAACTTGTTCTGCGCGCCCAAAGCCGCGCTGCTTGCCTACTTTCTGCGCGTTGATCCCATTTTTGGCGCCGCCAGAGTTGTGAAGGCGCTCGTGGCGCGCAAAGATACAGGCTGCTATCGAACGCTTTTGAGCGATATCACGCAATATCACCGCCCCGGCGCGTTATTCATGCCGCCGCAATTACAGCAGATCGCTCTGACCGCTTTGAATGATCCAGATGCCGATGTGGCCAGCGACGCCGCCCAGGCTCTGGGGACGCACGGCTCCCCTCCCGAAGCCGAAGCGGCGCTTTGGGCGCAGCTGCGCCGCCTGGCGGCGCTGGGGCAAGTCTCCCTGGACAACAGCTCCCGGCGTAAAACTGCTGAAGCATTGGCGTCATCGCCCGCCTGGCTCATCGACCATAAGCAACTTGAAGAAATCCGAGCGCTCTTTCCAGACCAGAAGCATGAGCGCTGGTTCTGGGTCTACACCATCGATCACGACGACCAGATCTTTCTCGCGGGCGACACGGTGACTGACGATGGTCAAAACGAATCCTGGCGCATTGCACAGTACACGCTGACATCGCGCGCCGACTTACGACGCAAGCTTGCCCAATACCCTAAAGGAACAGCCATCACTCTGCTTGACTCGGGTAATCCCGACAACGCCAAGGCGACGCAGCATGCGTTTACTGAGCTGCGCGCGTTTCTCGCCAAGCGGGGAGTGCAATTGGTACGAGGCAAATGATTGAATTTTGAACTCGCCACTCAGGAGTTAATGGGAAACGAACACTATGCAGCGGTACTCAATATTCTATTGGCCTTCGACGCTAAGTATGGTATTCATGCTGCTGACAGCGGGAACTGCCGCCAAGGCCGCCGCGACGGACGCAGCTCCAGACACATCGGCCTCGTTAAACTTTGATGCGCGTCATACGCAGGATGTGGCGAGCAATCCCGAAGGCGTCACCTGCGTTCTGCGTCTACCAAATAGCAAAACAGAATTCCATATGGGTGAGGTGATTCCTCTTGAGGCAACCATTGCCTGGAATAAAGAGGAACGATATCGCTATTGTCCTGAGCGCGAAACACGCGTCCGATACGGGGCAGGAGACGAGTTTATCGTAGACCGCGAGGAGGACGCTCCCGATCCATTGGGAGTTTATTTCGCCTCCCTGCTCAACGGCGGCTACAGCGGTCCCGGTCATTCATGGCAAACCGAGGGATCAAAGCCGTTCGCTTTGGAGATGCTTCTGAATAACTGGAGACGCTTTGACAAAGCCGGCGTCTATCGGATCTATTTGCGCACGAATCGCGTGCAGCTTCAGAAACCTGACGAAGATACGATCTATTCTCTTGGACCAATGCGAACGGCCTCCAACGCCGTGTCCATTGAAATCCTGCCGTCGGACCCGGCTTGGTCCTCTCAAACATTGGCGAAGGAGCTGCCAAGGTTTGTCTTCACACAGGATGGTGGCAAGGGAAGCGCGGACGTCGCGCGAACGATTCGGCTGTTGGATACTCCCGAATCCATCCAGGCGATTGTCGACCGCTGGGCGAAGTCTATATTTCCCGAGGCAAGAGCGATTGGGCAAAATGAGAGCTACTTAGGATTGATGGGCTCCCGACGGCGATCCTATGCAATCGAGCGGATGCAGGTAAAGATGCAGGATCGCGACGCATCCATTGGCGACGCTTACATTTCGGGCTTGAGCGAGCTGCAAGCGTTTGACAGATATCCGGACATAACCACTCCCGGTTTCGTGAAATGGGAGATCGAGAGAAAGCGAAACAAGGCAAAGTATGAGTTTCTCCAGCAAAATCTGATCGATCTTTGGAAGACATTTCGCCAAAAACGCGGGGCGGCGCGTACGCAAACGGCGTTCACTTTATTTCTCCCCAGGCAGTACGTTCCCAAGTTCAACCCAGCCAGAAAAATGCTGGGAGAGATCCTCACAGCGCGTTTTGCTTCTCTGCCGCAATATGAACAAACGACGCTGCTGGGCGACAATGTATGGCCGCAGATCCGCAGCCCTAAAATGCTCAAGCCCCTTTATGATGTGTATCGGAACCTTCCGAGTATTCCGAATTCAACCCAGACGAAGGCCGAAGCCGAGGAATATCAAAAATGGCGGCGCGATCCTTTCTTTCAGCGCATCAACGACCTGGATCCCGCCGAAGGACGACGCATCATCCTTGAGGAAATTCAAAGCGCGCATCCACGGCTCTCCGCCGACACCCTGACGACCTTGCCGGACGCCGCCCTGCCGCCTTCCGTTGAGGCGAAACTCGTCTCCAATTTGGAAAAAAGCGGCGATGCGGCGCCGTTCACGCCTCTGGTTTCACGCTACGCCACGCAGGCGAGTTTGCCGCGTCTGCAAATTCTTTACCATGCCCAAAGAGACCGGTGGACCTGCGAAGCGCAATCGGAACTACTCGCATATTTCCTGCGCGTTGAGCCGTATTACGGCGCGGCTGAAATAAAGGATGTGCTCACACAGCGAAAGAATAAAGACTGCTATCAAAATGTCTTTACAAACCTCATAAGGGTTATGCCGCTGGACACGAAATCGATTTCCCCACAATTGGAACGCGCCGCGATCGACGCGCTGAATGATCCGGACCGATTCGTGGCCGCCGACGCCGCGAAACTGCTAGGCAGACTTGGCTCCCTAGATGCGGAGCCCGAGATTTGGGCGCTCCTTCGCCGTCTCCAAGCGCTGGGACAATCAACGATTGATGATGGCAGCCGCCAATATGTCGCCGATGCGCTGGCGTCATCGCCCGTGTGGCTCATCACTCATCGGCAGCTCGAAGAAATTCGTGGATTATTTCCTGATTCCGGCGACATAAATCATATCTTCGTACTTTCCAGCGTGGATAGCGACGACCATATTTATCTTTACGGCGATCAAATCCATGGCGATGGTCAGGACGAAGTATGGCGCATTGGACAATACACCCTCAATTCACGCGCGGAACTGCTCCGAAGACTCGCACAATATCCTAAGGGAACAATAATCACTCTGAATGGCCCACTCAACCCATTGAGCTCGTCGCCGGACGCATTGACGACCGCGCAGCTTGAGAAGATCGTGAGTGACCTGCAAGCCGTCCTTCTGAAACAAGGAGTTCAATTGGAGCGAGGCAAATAACGCCGTTCGGGAATGGTATTCGTCTCAAAGATGTTATACTGATTCAGACAAGAACTTTTCCAAATCGACGAGGATTTACTGTAATGCCCACCTATCGCTCTCGCACCACCACCCATGGCCGTAACATGGCCGGCGCGCGCGGCCTTTGGCGCGCGACCGGCATGAAGGACGGCGACTTCGGCAAGCCGATCATCGCCATCTCCAATTCGTTCACGCAGTTCGTCCCCGGACATGTGCATTTGAAGGACCTTGGGCAGCTAGTCGCTCGGGAAATCGAGGCGGCGGGCGGCGTCGCCAAGGAGTTCAACACGATCGCCGTAGATGACGGGATCGCGATGGGCCACGACGGGATGCTTTACAGCCTGCCGTCTCGCGATCTGATCGCCGATAGCGTCGAGTACATGGTGAACGCCCACTGCGCTGACGCGCTTGTTTGCATCTCCAACTGCGACAAGATCACGCCCGGAATGCTGATGGCGTCCCTGCGACTGAACGTCCCCACCGTGTTCGTCTCCGGCGGACCGATGGAGGCCGGCAAGGTCGTATGGAAGGGCGTCGAGCGCGCGGTCGACCTGGTGGACGCCATGGTGGCGGGCGCCGACGACAAAGTGACCGACGAGGAAAGCGACGCGATGGAGCGCGCTTCCTGCCCCACCTGCGGCTCCTGCTCGGGTATGTTCACCGCCAACTCCATGAACTGCCTCACCGAAGCCCTCGGCCTTTCGCTCCCCGGCAACGGCTCCACCCTCGCCACCCACTCGGACCGCAAGCACCTTTTCTTAGAAGCAGGCCGCGTGATTGTCGAGATCACCAAGCGCCACTACGAGCAGGACGACTACAGCGTGCTGCCGCGCTCCATCGCCACGCTCGCGGCGTTCGAGAACGCCATGTCGCTGGATATCGCGATGGGCGGCTCCACCAACACGGTCCTGCATCTGCTTGCCGCCGCACACGAAGCCGGCGTCGACTTCACCATGCGCGATATCGACCGCCTGTCCCGCCTTGTGCCCAATCTGTGTAAAGTCGCACCCTCGCGCGGCGATGTGCATATGGAGGACGTGCATCGGGCCGGCGGCATCTTCTCGATCCTCGGCGAAATGGAGCGCGGAAACCTGCTGAACACCGACGTCAGCACAATCCATACCCCCACCCTCGCCGGCGCAATCGATCAATGGGACGTCACGCGCACCGACGATCCCAAGGTCACCGAGTTCTTCAAGGCCGCGCCGGGCGGCGTCCGCACCACCCAGGCCTTTAGCCAGAGCCGCCGCTACGCCGAACTGGACACCGATCGCGCCGCCGGCGTCATCCGTTCGGTTGAGAACGCCTACAGCAAGGACGGCGGCCTCGCGGTTCTTTACGGCAACCTCGCCGAGGACGGCTGCATCGTCAAGACCGCCGGCGTGGACGCTTCCAACCTTATCTTCTCCGGCCCCGCCCGCGTCTTCGAAAGCCAGGACGCCGCTGTCGCCGGCATCCTCAACGACGACGTGCTGGCCGGCGATGTCGTCGTCATTCGCTACGAAGGTCCCAAGGGCGGCCCCGGCATGCAGGAAATGCTCTACCCCACCAGCTACCTGAAGTCCCGCGGCCTGGGCAAAGCCTGCGCCCTCGTCACCGATGGCCGCTTCTCCGGCGGCACCTCGGGGCTGTCCATCGGCCACGCTTCCCCCGAAGCCGCCGAAGGCGGAACCATCGGCCTGGTGGAAAACGGCGACCGGATCGACATCGACATCCCGAACCGCACCATCCACCTGAACGTCTCCGACGCCGAACTCGCCTCACGCCGCCAAACACAAGAAGACCGTCCCGAAGGCGGCTGGCAGCCCGCCGAAGTCCGCAAGCGCCGCGTCACGCCCGCCCTGCAAGCCTACGCCGCCATGACCACCAGCGCCGCACGTGGCGCCGTCCGCGACGTCACACAGATCACCGGCCGCAAGCGATAGAGGTTCAACGAAAAAGGCCGTCACGACAATTACGTCGCGGCGGCTTTTTTCACTTTAGAGTTCAATTTAGGGAAGCGCCAGCATCAAATCTGATCAGGATTTACGACAATAATCTCAGGCTCAAAGCGACGAAAGTGTGTGTCATTAAATGTCAGCATGTGCGTGATTCCCGCCTCCAGCATAGCCGCAACAATCCTCGTATCATGAACGTTCTTCCCAAGCACTTGATGCGTATTCACGAGGGAGGCCCAACGCTCATAGATGCCTTTTGGATCAGGAATTAATCGGAATAAACTCTCAATGCGAAGCCGTTCAGCTTCCGCTTGCTCAACCGTTAGCCCTAGCCCATTCACAGATTGAGGGCGCGTAGCAACTCCCCAAAACTCGATTATGTTCTGTGGAAGGACACATAACTCTGCTCCTTCGCGATGAAGCTTCTTGAGGGCTTCCAGTGTGAGCATCCGACTCGAAGATGCAGGATCAAACTGCCGAAGCAAAATGTTGGTGTCCAGCAGATACCGCATTAGCGCCGCCTATTCCCGTTCGTCATAAAAATCTTGACGTGACATGGCTTCCAGTGGAATTTCATGGCCTGTATTCGGGATATAGGGAGTTTTCTCCAGCAATTCTTCCCAGGCATCCTGAGGCGCGCTCCGCTGCACCAATGGCTGAGAGGGACTAGAAGATGTCAATTGTTTCTCGATCATGTCCTTCAAATAATCCTCAGCCGCTACGCCCGCTTGGGCAGCGCGCTGTCGGAGGTTTGTTTCGACAGCGGGTGCGAGATCAATTGTGATGGTCATGGCGTCACCCCATGCAAAGCACGATAAAAAACGAATACAGCTTATTTTACCCTAGTCAGATGGATCGCTCGAAGAAGATACACTCTTACTCCAAAACCCGCTTCTTCACCGCTCCCGTCAGCTCACGCCACCTCGGGTTGAACCCATACTTGCGCATCTCGGCCCATGTCTGCGGAAATGCCCAACCCTGCTGCGTCACACGCCAGATTCCGATCATGCAGCCGGTGCGGTCCGCGCCATGCTGGCAGTGGACGAAGACAGGCTCATCTGGCGACTTCTTGAGCGTCGCGAGGAATGTGGCGACTTGCTTCTGCGTCGGCGCTTCCGCGCCCATCGGCAGGTTGATCCAGGTGAAGCCAAGACGCTTCGCCTCGGCCTGCTCTTTCTTGACGGGCGAATAGCGCAGGTCGATGATCGTGTGAACGCCCATCGCCTTTAGCTTTTGCAACCCCGCCATTGTCGGCGCGGCCCCGCGCGTGATGCCAGGGGCGACTTCATGGAAGTTGGGAAGCGCCTGCGCGCCGAAGGCGCGGCTGAGGGTAACGGCGCCCAGACAGGCGGCGAGCGAAAGCATTCCGAAAGCGCGCGAGAACGCGGCGCGGCGGGTGTATTTCATGCCCCGATTATACCTAACGGCGATAGGAACAGTGGGTAGTGCAATTATATGCGTTTTAAGAGCTTAATAACAGCGTAATAAGTGACATTTCATCGCTCTGAGAGTACAATCTCTTTATGTTTGCGCCAAAATTTCGAATTACCTCATCTATTACCACAGCACTGATGAGCGTTGAGGCTGACCGTCAGGTCATCATGGAATTGCCAATTGATGTAGAGATGTTAGGCTCTTTGCGTGAAACCGCAAAGCTTGCAGCGACGCACTATTCGACACAGATCGAAGGCAACCGGCTTACGCAGATTCAGGTTCAGGAGACGCTGGCGGGAGCGCACTTCCCAGGGCGTGAGCGAGACGTCAGCGAGGTTAGAAACTACTACCGCGCGATTGAGGAAGTCGAACGGTTGGCAAAGCCTTTAGCTCCATTGACTGAAGAGGATATCCGACAGATTCATGGCTTAGTCTTACATGGCCGACCATCACCGACGCCATATCGCGACGAGCAGAATGTCATTCGCGATAGCGTTTCCGGCGGTATCGTTTACATGCCGCCCGAGGCTAAGGATGTACCAGAGCTGATGCGGGATCTTGTCGCTTGGGTCAATGGGGAGTTAGAACAAGGTGAAACACCGGCTCCCATTATCGCGGCGCTGGCTCATTATCAATACGCCACCATTCACCCTTACTACGATGGTAACGGACGCACGGCTCGTCTTCTCACGACGCTAATCCTGCATCGCGCCGGCTATGGTCTGAAAGGCATTTACAATCTGGAAGAGTATTACGCCCAGAACCTTCCTGGATACTATCAGGCCATGGACGTAGGAGCGTCACACAACTATTATTTTGGGCGAGTAGAAGCGGACGTTACGGAGTTCATTGCCTATTTCTGCCAAGGCATGGCTCAAGCGTTCGCCGCTGTTCGTACACAGGCAATGAACGCTGCGGGGCGCGGCGCACATGATCGCAGCCCGCTCCTGCGGCGGCTTGATCCTCGCAAGCGACGATTGCTCGACCTGTTCCGTAAGCACGGAACAGTGACGACAGCTGAAATCGCAGCGCATCTGGGTCTAAGCCCACGCACGATCGTCGCCCTCAGCCGTGATTGGCTTAAAGATGGATTTCTCACGCTCCACGACCCATCCCGTAAAAACAGATCTTACGGACTAGGGCAGGATTATGAGCGCCTGATTGTGGATGAGGGTAGGTAACTCCATATTAAATCCCCAGCTCCTTCGCCACGCCTTCCACGAATTCGCGGGCGGCGATCATTTCTTTGACGGTGTGGGCGTGTTCGATCAGGATGGGAACGTCGGGGCAGTGGGTAATGATGGCTTGGAGGTAGGAGCCGTAGTCGAGGACACCGGCGCCGGAGCGGGGAAAGCGGCGGTGGTCGTTGTCGTCGCGGGCCATGTCCTTGAGGTGGATGAGGCCGACGGCGGGAGCGACTTCCGCGACGAACTCGCGCACGCGCTGGTCGCGGTGGGAGTATTCTTTGTGCGTGACGACGTTGGGCGCGTCGAGGGCGATGCGCACGTCGCCGAAGGGGAATTTGCGCGCCATGCGGGCGCAGGTCTTGCCGTCGCAGAGGACATGGGCAGTGAAGGGTTCTAAGAGGATCTGGACGGGGAGGCCGCGCACCTGCTCCAGCATGCTGTGCAGGGCGACAAAGACACTGTTGAACGATTCTTCTTCTTGATTGAGCAGGTTCGGCGTGGCGAGGCTCTTGCCGAGGGTGCCGCTCCAGCACACGATCCGCTCGCAGCCGTTCATCACGACCATATTTTCGACGAGCGTCTTCCAGTCCACGAAGTCCACGCCGTGCATTCCGGCGTCTTCAAGACGCAGCGGATTGATGTAGCAGCCGACAGCGTCGATATGGAACCCGACGCCGCGCGCCGCCAGCGCCAGCAGGCGCACTTCCTCGGCGGTGATGCGCGGAAGAAACACGTTGACCTGACCGTGAGAAAAGCCCGCCGCGCGTGCTTCCTCGAAGGCCCCGGTGAACTCCGTCTCCTCGTAGATATTGATAACGACGCCTAAATCCAATGTACGACACTCCTTGGCGCTCGAAGCCTGCCGGAATTATACCATAGGAAGGCTGCCGGGCGCCAAGAGGAGCATCGTAATGTCGGTTACCGCCTCGGCGCGGCGGGCGGCGTGGGCTGAGCGACGCCGTCGGCAGCGGGCGGCGGGGTCGGGCTGCTGTCGTTCAGACGGATCTGGCTGCCGACGAGCTGGGTGGCGAGCAGGGTCTGGATGACGCTGGTGATCTGATCGGTGGCGCCGCCGGCGGCGCCGCGCGTGTCGCCGGAGCCGCTGATATTGATCAGTTTAGCTTGAGCCAGCGCGCTCGCGATGGCCGGAGCGATCATCGGCAGCATCTCGATCTGCTTCAGCGCAAGATAGGCTTCGCCGCCTTCACGGATGGCGTCGTTGACGGCGCGGATTGCGTCGGCCTGCGCCAAGCCCATCGTGCGGACTTTGACCGCTTCTGCATCGGCAGCCGCTTCGGCTTGGACGCGGACCCGGGCGGCGTCGGCGTGCGCCTGCGCCAGCTGGGTGGCCTTCAGCTCGGCTTCGCGCTGGATGGCGAGGGCCTCTTGTTTCTTCGCCTCAGCTTCGGCGACCGTGGCGGCGTTCTGGGCGCGGCGCTGTTCGAGATCGCGCTGCTTGTCGTTGATCGCCTGCTCCGCCCCGAGCTGCGCCTCGCGCGCCCGCCGTTCCTGGTCGGCGGCGACGATGTCCGCGTTCGCCTTCGCTTCCACCGCCGATTGGCGGCGCCGCGCTTCGGCCACTTCACTCTGCACTTCTTTAATGTTCAGAGAGTTGAAGACCAATCCCAGGTCTTGAAGTTCGCGGGAGCAAGCGCCTTTGATAATCAGCGCCAAACGGTCGTCTTCCTCAACCGGCACCGACGCCACGGCGTGCGCGGTGGTCGAGTCCAGCGGCAGGCTGGTGACATTACGCTGCGCCTTCGCGGAGAACAGCTCATCGTGGTTGAGCAGGTTGACGGCGCGTCGGCCCGTCGAAGTCAGCAAGTCGCTGAGCGTCGCGGTCTGCTCGGACTGCGGCTTGGCGAAAAACTTGTTCGCCGCCGTGGTGATCATCTCATTGGAATCACCCACGGAAACGATCGCCGACGCCAGCACGCGGACCTTGATGGGCTTCGGCGCCCCATTCTGGTCAACGTCAGCGGTCTGGTCAGCGATGTCCAGGTCGATGTTGATCGCCTTGGAAGGAATCGTCGTTCCCGTCGTGAACAATGGGACCTCAATGGCCTTGCCTGGTCCTTTGTAGATCGCCGTGTGGCCGTTCAGCTGGGACACCATGCGAATGGCGCCTGCCTCGACCTGTGTCAAAAACCGGCCAATGATCAGTGGGATCAAAATCCCCACCAGCACAACGATCGCGATAATCGTCAAAACACTTGTCGATATTTTTCCCTGTCTCCTCTATTGCTGAATGCGGCCACGCACCTCGCGCGGTCCGCCCAACTCGCATGATTGTCTAATCTGACCCGGAAGGGAGGAAAAGGTTGCACGCCCGGCAAACCAGAGATTCCGGTTGTGTGGACAATTAACCGTCTGATGGACATAATAAATTTCGATATGACCCATAATATTTTCAATAAAAAACACGGCCATGCTTTGGTGATCGGCGCTCTTTCATTAATCGCCGGCAGCGCATTTGCTCAAGATACGAAGAAAACACCTATGAAGAAATACGACGTCGCCGCTTTTCTTTATCCGGCCTACGCTAACGATGATCCCCGTTTACGCACGTTCTGGCCGGCGGGTATCGGCGAGTGGGAAACCGTGACCAATATGCAGACACGATATCCGGGGCATTACTGGAACCGGAAACCTGTCTGGGGAACCGTGAATGAAGCCGACCCCGCGATTATGAATATGGAAATCAACGAGGCGACCAAGCATGGCGTCAATGTTTTCATTTTCGATTGGTACTGGTATGACGGCCGCCCGTTTATGGAAACGACTCTGGACAACGGTTTTCTGAAGGCCGACAATGTCGATAAAATGAAATTTTATCTGATGTGGGCAAACCATGATGTCAGCAACACCTGGGATACGCGAAACAACAAAGTCCATGATGGAAATGTGATCTGGACCGGAAAAGTGAACAGGGACGAGTTTGAAAAAATCTGCAAACGAGATATTGAAAAGTACTTCAAGCTTCCACAATATTATAAAATAGACGGCAAGCCTGTCTTTATGATCTACGATGTCCCGCAGTTGATCGCGGGGCTTGGAGGGATCGAACAAACGGCCGCCGCGCTCAAGTGGTTTAAAGAGGAAACAAAAAAAGCGGGATTCCCAGGGCTGGAGTTACAGCTGGCGATGTGGTCTCAGAACGTGAACCACAGCGGATTCGATGGGAGCAAGGGGAAATCCCCCGAAGATGCATTTGTGAAGAAGCTGGGTTTCACCAGCGCGACACACTACCAATTTGTTCACTTTTTAGACGTCAACGACGACTATCTGAACCTTTTGGAGAAGGTGAAAAAAGAGTGGGCGCGGATCGACAAGGACTTTGAATTGACCTATTATCCTCATGTCAGTATTGGCTGGGATAACAGCCCGCGGCTGGGAACAAGCGCCGTCATGAGAAACAATACGCCCGAGAATTTCGCCAAAGGATTGCAAATGGCGAAAGACTATGTGGACGCGCATCCGAAGCAGGCCCCGCTCATCACCATCAACAGCTGGAATGAATGGACCGAAACCAGTTACCTTGAGCCGGACAATGTTTATGGCTACGGCTATCTGGACGCCGTAAAAAGCGTATTTGTGACTGGAAAATAATCAGACGTATCTAAAATTCATGCCCCGCCATCTCCGGCGGGGCGTGAATTTTAGATTCGCATCACGCGGCAGCTGTTCGAATGGCCGTCCACCGAGATCACGAGCAGACGCTCGCCTGGCTGGATATCCCCTTCGCGCTCGCTCTCATCCTTCTCCAGATTGGCGAGCACTCGCACAAGCTGACCGTCGATCGTGACTTGCACGACTCCTTTGCCCCGGTCGAACCGGCTCACAGCGACGGCTTCATGCGCGACTGTTCCCTCGAGCGCTTCGCTCGGCTTCGATGCGAAGCGAAAAACCAGCGACCAGATCGGCCGGACGATCATTCCGAAAAAGAGCAGGCCGCCGGCGACCGATCCCAAAACTGTCCAGAGCGGCGGCAGATGCCGCGATTCCAGGATCATGCCGCTGGCGCCGGCTCCGACGCACAGGCTGAAAAACGTGAGCGGCGACAGCAGCGAAAGCAGCGGCGCAAAGACGCTCCAGGCGCCCAGGCGGCCCTTGCCTCTGTTTCCGCGTGCTGAGGAGACGTGTGCGCGGTTCCGAGCCCCGCCTCCGACAAATCGCCCGGCGTGCAAAAGAGCCGGCTCGCCCCCTCGATCGTGCGCCGCGGCCGCGTCCACATGGTGGCCGTTTACGGCCGCTGGATCGTGATGGTGGCCGTCTCCCAAGCCTAGAAGCGCCTGTAGGATCAGACCAGCGCCTCCGATGGCCAGCAGTGATTGATAGATCGTAATAATCATTGTTCTACTCACTTTGACACGACTCCCTGGTAAAGGTTGCAGGGTTCGCGCCGTAAATATTGGCGCGAACAATTCTTTCCATACAATTTCTTCGGTTATGTGGACAATTGACCTTCTTATTGATATAATGAATTTCGAGCGGCTAAGCGCGGGGGGAGTCTTTCAAATACGCACGTGACCCAAATATCCTCAGCGCTGGAAGCGAGGCCGCAAATTTTTATGAGTGACGCCGACAACACGCCTATACCGTCCGACGAGGGAATCGACGTCGAGGAAGAAAACCCCGGCCCATCTCCGTTCACGCCGCCGCCGCCCGTGGAGCGCGCGTTGACGATGGCGATGACGCCGGGCAATACGCAGGCGCTCGCGCTGGACACGGCGCTTGAACCGCTGCTGTTCACCCTTCGGACCACCGGAAGCCCGCCGGGAGCGGCGGGCCACATCTCGGGATCGCGCCTGCCGATCAATCTGGCCCTGGTCATCGACTGCTCTGGATCGATGGGCGGAGAGCCGCTGACTTACGCAAAAAAGGCGTGCGCGCAGGTCGTGGATCTGCTGGGACCGGAAGACAAGCTGACGATCATCTCCTTCGCGGAGACGGCCGAAGTGCTGATGCCCGCCCGCCGCGTCGTCCACAAACCGCAGATCCGGGAAGTAATTTACGGACTAAGAGCGCGCAGCACGACGAATCTTTATGACGGTATGCTCGCCGCGTTCAACCAATTGCGCGCCGCGAAGACCGAGCACAGCGTCAATCGATTGCTGCTGCTGACAGACGGCGAGCCCAGCGCGGGAACGCGCGACTTCGGCAGTATTCTGGGCCAGGTCGCCGAGCAGCGCGCACGCGGGATCGGCGTCTCGGCGATCGGCCTGGGCGGCGATTACAACGATGAGTTTATTTCGGGTCTCGCCCGGCGCTCCGGCGGCTCCTTCACCCATGTGGAGACCCCCGAGGAGATCCCCGAAGCGTTTCGCGCCGAGATCGAACGGCTTTCGCGGATCGTCGCCCGCCAGGTGCGGCTGCGGCTGACGGTCCCGAGCGGCGTCAGCGTCCGTCAGGTCCATGGCCGGCAGCCTGTCTTCGGCAACCGGACGGCGGAAGTCACGCTGGACGATATCGAGCTGGGCTCGTCACAGCTCTCGCTTTGGGAGATGGAGACATCTCCGCGCCCCGTGGGAACCTATCGCTTAGCGCGCGCCGAACTGATTTACGAGGATGGCGCGACGGGGCTGACCGAACGGCTGAGCGCGGACCTGACGACAAAGTTCGTCGCCGATCTGGAGACCGTAAACCAGACATCCGACGCCGGCGTGCGGGAAATCGCCGACTGGTGGCGCTCGATCCGTGGTCTGGACAAGACGATGATGGAGCTGCGCAAGCAGGGAATGCCCCAGGAAACGCTCGAAGCGGCTTTCGACGTTCTGGAGGCGCAGGCAAATCGGTATGGGCGCGGCGACGCCGTCGCGCGAATTATAAAAGCGCGCACGGCGATCTTCTCCGGCGGCGCCACCGAAAAACTATTGATGGATACGGTATTCAATCTCGATCAGGTCAGGCTCTCGTGAAAAATTATTACGACATACTCGAAGTTCCCGCTGGCTGCGCCGCCCCGGAGATCCGCGAAGCGTACCGCCGTCTTGCCCAGCAATATCTGTGGGATAAAGAGGCGTTTACCGAACTGAAGGAAGCCTATGAAGTTCTGACCTCGCCCTCAAAACGGGCGGAGTACGACAAGGCGACCTTCGTCGCGGCGCAGGTGGATACGCCGGAAGAAGCCGAACCCGCCGGAGACCTCTCCGAGTTCGCCGCACGCTGTCCGGTCGGCGCCGCAGGCAACTGTCCCGTGGTGAACGCACGCGTCCCGCGAACGGAAGAGTTCTGCCCGGAGTGCGGCGTGATGCTCACGACGCTTCCCACGGCCGGCTTCGAGCTCACGGAGACGGTGGAAACGCCCTCCTGGAACGTTTGGTTTGAGGAAGACACCGGACGGCAGCATCGCCTGAAGGTCGGCCCGAACATGGTCGGCCGGGAAGGCGCGGATGTTCTGCTTCCCGACAAGACGATTTCCCGCCAGCATGCGCGAATCGAAGTCAATGAGAACGGCCAGGTGAGCGTCGAGGACCTCGGCAGCACCAACGGAACGCAGATCAACGGCGAGCGGATGGCGCCGGGCGCCACGCGCGTGCTGCAAAACGAGGACACGGTGCGCTTCGGCAGCATTCGCGTCGTTCTGCGCGTTCCTGGAGAAGAAGGCGTGCGGGTGCGCGAATCCGAGCCGGAGCCAGTCCTGGAGCAATCGCTGGACATGCCCCTGATGGGAAGTCCGCTGATGGATATGAGCGGAATGCTCGGCCGCGGCGGTGAGTTCGAGCCGATCGCCATGGAGCGCGTCTTCCCGGAGCCCAGCGCCGCGCAGACGCCGTCCATTGCTAAGCTTGTGGTGACACGCGGCGACGTCATCTGGGACCACCCATTGATCGACGGGCTGACGACCTTCGGACGGCACGCGGAGAGCACGATCGTCCTGCGCAACGATCCTTACGTCTCGACTGGACACGCCCAAATCATTGCGGAAGGCGACGCCTTCCAGCTCACAGATCTCGGCAGCACGAACGGAACGCTGCTCAATGGCGAGCGCCTTGAGGCGGACGCGCCGGTGCTCTTGAAGCCGGGCGACGAGATCGTCATCGGCGGAACGATCTTCCGGTTCGAGCCGACCGCCGGAGTTTCAGACGGATATGGATCGGCAATTTCGGAATAATTTTTATTATCATCGCAAGGCCCGAAACGGCCGTCGGCAAAGATCGCGGCGGGATCAACTCCCAAACCGCGTTTGAAGAATGAAGGACAAGCACTCATATGCAAGATTATATGGCCGCACAGGAAAAGACGGTCCAATTCAGCCGTGATGACATGAACGAGGGCTGGGCGGAACTGGGACGCACACCTCGCGTTCTCGCCACGGTAAAACTCGGCGCCAAAACCGATCTTGGCCGCGTTCGTGAGAACAACGAGGACAAGTTCGACTTCTACGAGCCGGAAGATCCCGCCGTTCTCGCCAGCAAAGGCAGCTTTTACGGCGTCGCGGACGGCATGGGCGGCCACTCGGCCGGTCAGATCGCCTGTGAGCTCGCGCTGAAGATCGTCATCCGTTCCTACTATTCGACACCTTCGCCCGACACGCACTCCAATATGCGGCGCGCCATCGAAGAAGCAAACGGCCTGATCTACGACACGGCGCAGATGATCACCGAGCGCAACGGCATGGGAACGACCCTGACCTGCGCGATCATTCGCGAGGATATGATCACGGTCGCGCAGGTCGGCGACAGCCGCTGCTACTTGATCCGGGACGGCGAGATCGGCCAGATCACCGAAGACCATTCCTGGGTCGCCGAGCAAGTTCGTATCGGCGCGATGACGCTGGAGGAGGCGCAGGCGTCTCCCTTCCGCAACATCATCACCCGGTCCATCGGCACGGCGAGCACCATCGAATCCGATATCACCACCCACGCCATGCAGGAAGGCGATATCTTCGTTCTGTGTTCCGACGGTCTGAGCGGCCATTTGGAAGCATCGGACATTCAGCGGATCGCGCTGGAGCACAGCCCATCCATCGCCGCCATGCGGCTGGTGGAAGAGGCGAATGAGCGCGGCGGACGCGACAACATCACGGCAGTCGTTCTCTCAATCCGTGAGATTAAGCCCTTCGTCGAAGAAACGGAAGAGGCCGCAGCGGCCGGTGACGGAGCCAAGCAAGACAAGCGCGCCTGGGGCCGGCGCAAATAAGCGCCCGCGACATCCTTTGATCCTTTTCACGTCAGCTCTGTAACCGGGCGGCGTCTGCTATTATTGGGAGAATTCACCGTGGCCGTCCAGAACAACACGATCCTTGGAAAGTACCGGGTCATCCGGGAAATCGCCCGCTCCAACGACATCGTCTATGAAGGCGTCGATCCCTCGATGGGCCGCCGCGTGGCGATCAAAGAGCTGGCGATCCCGCAGCACCTTTCCGGCAGCCAAAAGCGCGAGCGCATCGAGCGCTTTTACCGCGAGGCCAAGGCGGCAGGCACGCTCTCCCATCCGAACATCGTCACCATCTACGATGTCGGTCAGGAAGGCGAGCGCCACTTCATCGTCATGGAATATCTCGAAGGCCATAGCCTGCGCGAAATCCAGCAGATGCAGGGCGCGCTTCCGGTAAAGGAAAGCCTGGAGATCGCGCTGCAGCTGTGCGACGCGCTTGGCTACGCCCACTCCCGAGGCATCGTGCACCGCGACGTCAAGCCGGACAACATTCACATCCTGCCCGGCGGCGTGATCAAGCTGACGGACTTCGGCATCGCCCGAATCACCGCCGAGCCCAGCATCACCGCCCACGGCCAGGTCTTCGGTACGCCAAGCTATATGTCGCCCGAGCAGGTCGCTTCGCATACGGTCGACCACCGCACCGACATCTTCTCGATGGGCATTACTTTGTACGAGATGCTGACCGGACGTAAGCCCTTCGCGGGCGACAGCGTCATCACCATCACGTACAACATCATGAACATCCAGCCGCCCATGCCGACGGGCGTGCCGCCCGGCATGCACTCGATCCTTCAGAAGGGTCTGGCGAAGGACGTCAACTTCCGATACCAGAACGCGGCGGCCATGGCGGCAGACATTCGCGCCGAGAAGTTCGCGCTGGAATCTGGGAACAAGACCGCGCAAATGCAGGGCATGCAGATGCCCGCCGGCGGCTTCAGCGGCTCCATGAACACGGGCACCGTCCCGCCGGAGATTTCGGGCATTCCTGCCTTCGCGCCGGGACAAGTGCGCTACGGCGCCAACGCCCCCGCGACCAATCAAGGTTATCCGCCGCCTCCGCAGCAGCCGGGCCGGCCCTACCCAACCCAATATCCTGGTTACGCGCCGGACAATCGACAGGGAAGCATGAGCTCGGAGACCAAAAACGTGGTCGTCCTGGCGCTCTCCGTGGCGGGCATCCTGATCCTGCTTGGCCTGATCATCTGGGGTCTGAGCGTGGCGTTCCAGCACAACGGCGGCGCCCGTTCGTCCAATCGCGGCGTCCAGACGATCTCTCGCGAAGGAACCGTCGCCTCCAGCGCTCTTATCACGCTGGATGGGCTTCGTTCCTAATCAACTCGGCTGCCCCTCGGGGCGGCCGAGGTAATTCTTACGCTTCCGGGATGCCTCGGCGTCTCGGAAGCGTACGTACAGCGAAATATAGTCCGCATGCAACCAACGTCGCACAAGCAGTGATTAGCGCAGATGAATCGTAAACGATTACGGGGCCAAGAAAACAGATAATGCCGAAAACAGGGAGCGTTCTGGTCCAAACTGCGTTTGCCGGGCTTAATCAGCTTTCCTTCACTGTTCCACGCCGTTCTTTCCGCGAAAATCGAGTACAATATCTGCGTTATTCTCTCAGTTTTCTCTTGGAACGGCAGCAATCGTCATGACGCAATCTTCAAACGACGTTCCCGCTTTGCATCCGTTGCTGCGGGAGCGGTGGAGCCCGCGCGCGTTCCAGGATCGCCCGGTCGAGCCCGAAAAAATAGAAAGCATCTTGGAAGCCGCCCGCTGGGCGCCGTCCGCCATGAACGAGCAGCCGTGGCGCTTTTTCGTCGGTGTGAAGGCGACGCACTCCGAGGCGTACGATCGCCTCTTTCAGATTTTGCTTCCCGGCAACCAGCTTTGGGCCGGACAAGCGCCGGTGCTGATGCTTTCCGTCGCCAAAATGCGGAACTCCAAGGATCAGCCCAACCCGCATGCATTTCATGATGTCGGACAAGCAGTCGCCCATTTGACCGTCCAAGCGACGGCGCTGGGCCTGCATGTTCACCAAATGGCCGGCTTTGACGCCGCCAAGGCGCGCGAGGCGCTGTCGATACCGGAAGGCTATGAGCCGGTCGCGGCCATCGCCGTCGGATACCAGGGCGATCCGGACAGTCTGCCGGAGAACCTGCGCGCGAGGGAGCTGGCCGCGCGCGTTCGCCGTCCGCTGTCGGAGATCGTATTTGATGGACAATGGGGCGAGGCGGCCGAAGCCGCCGAGCCGGGGAGCTAAACAAGTTGGCGCAAGTTACACTCAAAAACGTTTTTAAGCGGTATGACAATAAAGTCACCGCCGTCGATGACCTGAACCTGGAGATCCGGGACAAAGAATTTATGGTCCTGGTCGGTCCCTCCGGATGCGGCAAGACGACCACGATGCGCATGATCGCCGGTCTCGAAGAGATCACCGAAGGCGACATCCTAATCGGGGATCGCATCGTCAACGATGTCTCCCCCAAGGATCGCGACATCGCGATGGTCTTCCAGAACTATGCGCTCTACCCGCACATGACGGTGTATGAGAACATGGCGTTCGGTCTGAAGCTGCGCAAGGTTCCCAAGACGGAGATCACGCGCCGCGTCAACGAAGCTGCAAGCCAGCTCGGCCTGGAATCGCTGCTCCAGCGCACCCCCAAGCAGCTTTCCGGCGGCCAGCGCCAACGCGTCGCCCTCGGCCGCGCCATCGTCCGCGAGCCTCAGGTCTTCCTGATGGACGAACCGCTCTCGAACCTCGACGCCAAGCTGCGCGTCCAGACCCGCGCCGAACTGATCAAGCTGCACCGCCGCCTCGGGATCACCACGATCTACGTCACGCACGATCAGGTCGAAGCCATGACGATGGGTGACCGTATGGCCGTTATGAAAGACGGTCTGCTGAACCAGTGCGACACCCCGATGAACATCTACACCAGCCCGGTGAATATGTTCGTCGCCGGTTTCATCGGCACCCCGAGCATGAACTTCGTCAAGGCCACCCTGGTGAAGAGCGCGAACGGCTACACGGTCGACGCCGGCTCGTTCAAAGTCGCCGCGCCGCCGATCGATGACGCCCTGCTGGCCCAGTACGCCGGCAAGTCCGTCGTGTTCGGTATCCGTCCCGCCGACATCTTCGACAAGAGCCTGAAGAACCCCGTCGAATCCACGGAAGCCAACACCATCCGCACCTTAGTGGACGTCTCCGAGCCCATGGGCGACATCGTCACCTTCTACCTGACCGCCGGCCCGCACCAATTGGTCGCGACGATCGATTCCGAGACCAAGGCGAAGGACGGCGAGGCGCTGGACGTCGTGCTGGACCTCGCGAAGTCGCACCTGTTCGATCCGGAGACGGAACAGGCGATTCGGTAAGTTCGCTTCTCTGCCCCGCCAAGAGCCCCGGTTATGAAACCCATGCGTGCCCCGGGTATGAAACCCGGGGCTGGGAGATGCGAAGCATCTAACCGTCCGTGCCGGACGGACAAATGATGCATCATCGACCACAGGCATTTGCGTCCGGCACGGACGCTTAGCCGAAGGCTCCCAGCCCCGGGTTTCATACCCGGGGATACAGCATTGGCTTCATACCCATGGTTCTTGGCGTTTTCATGACCCGCATTGCGATAA
This sequence comes from Capsulimonas sp., assembly GCF_039929585.1. Lineage (NCBI taxonomy): Bacteria > Bacillati > Armatimonadota > Armatimonadia > Capsulimonadales > Capsulimonadaceae > Capsulimonas > Capsulimonas sp. The sequence goes on along the minus strand of NZ_JBDSQY010000373.1, from coordinate 24,863 downwards.
TTCCTTAGTGATTATCACATGGGGCAAAACCTGGGTATATTCCCCAATGCCCATTGTCTACGCCTGCATCTCGCCGCACGGCGGCAGTATGCTTTTGCCTCAAGACGGCCCCACGCCGCTCCCCAAGACGCGCATCGCCATGCAGGAAATGCGCCGCGATTTTGAAGCCTCCCATCCCGATACCGTCGCTATTCTCACCCCACACGGCATCGTACTCCACGATTCGATATCCATCGGCGTGACCCCGATGGGCGCAGGCGAGCTGGACGACCTTTCCTTCACCGCCCATACCGATCGGGACCTCGCCGCCTCGTGGGCATACCACGCCGCCGAGCGGGGAGTTCCCGTCACGCCATTGGTGATGCAGGACCCAGAAGCGCCGCTGCCCCTCGACTGGGGCGTGACCATTCCCCTGGCGCTTCTCGACCCGAAACAAACGCTGCCGATCGCCGTGGCGTGTCCCAGCACAGGCGTATCCCGCGAGCACTTAATCGCCTGGGGCGACGCATTGGTGACGGCGGCGAATGAGGGAGACCGGCGCGTGGCGCTGATCGTCAGCGCCGACCAGGGACACGGACACGCCGCCGATGGGCGCTATGGTTTTGCGCCCGAATCAGAGCAGTATGACCGGGCAATGGTCGAAGCGATTCGCGCCGACGATCTTTCCCGACTTCTTACCTGGGACGACACCTGGATCGAAGCCGCGCTCGCCGATTCCTATTGGCAAACCCTCTCCCTGCTCGGCGTCCAGCGCCGTGTCCCGCTCAAGGCCCGCTTCCTTTCTTACGAAGTCGATCACTACTTCGGCCTGCTCTGCGCCAGCTACACACTCTGACGGATTCACTCTTTTGGGATTTTTAAGTCTGCTCAGTTTGCCGCGCGCTCACGCCGGGTAATACGCCCTTACGAGCACCATGCTTGACAGATAAATCCATTCCATAAGAAAAATCACCGAATCAGAAAGAGGCCCCGTGATGAGCAGCGAGCAAAACGACCTTCAGAATAACAATAAGTTCAAAGGCGGCAGCGCCAATGTCCATCCCATCGAGCGTATCGTCTCCGTCCTCGGCGGCAGCGCGCTGATCGCTTACGGCGTCACCCAGCGCAAGCCGGTCCCCCTGGCCCTCGCCGGCCTCGGAGCGGCTCTTGTCGGACGCGGCGCAACGGGTCACTGTCCGGTTTACACCGCCCTGCATACAGGGAGCGCGAAACAGACGGAGAGCGAAAACGCAAGCGTTCCGCACGATCAAGGCATCAAGGTGGAGCACACCGTCACGATCAACAAGACGCCCGCGGAGCTGTTCCACTTCTGGCGCTCGTTCGACAACTTGCCCAAGTTCATGGATCATCTCGAATCCGTCACGATCCAGGACGATACCCACTCCCACTGGGTTGTCAAAGCCCCGGCCGGTCGGACCGTCGCATGGGATGCCGAGATCATCAATGAAGTGCATCATGAGCTGATCGCCTGGAAATCGCTGGAAGGCGCGGATGTCGACAACGCCGGCTCCGTCCACTTCACTGCTGCCCCCACCGGCGGAACGGAAGTCCGCGTGGTCCTGGAGTACCGTCCCCCGGCTGGCAAGATCGGCGCGGCGGTCGCGAAGCTGTTTGGCGAAAACCCGCAGCAGCAGATCGAAAGCGACCTGCGCAAGTTCAAGAGCGTGATGGAAGCGGGCGAAGTCCCGACCAACGGCGCAGAGAAGAATGCAGTGGGGATTTCGTAAAATTACTCCCTTCAGATCCCCGGTTATAAAAACCGGGTCTGAGAAGCGAAAGGCTAACCGTCCGTGCCGGACGGACAAATTCATGTGGTCGATGATCCATCATTTGTTTGTCCGGCACGGACAATTAGCCGAAGGCTTCCCAGACCCGGTTTTTATAACCGGGGATCTGAAGGCAAATTAGAAATATTCTCTGTCACACCCATCTCTCCCAAGAAAGATCTACCTATGAGAGCTCTCTGCTGGCACGGCAAGAACGATGTGCGCGTGGACACCGTCCCGGACCCCAAGATTTTGAACCCGCGTGACGCCATCGTCAAGATCACGGCGACGGCGATCTGCGGCTCGGACCTGCATATCTATAACGGCTTTATCCCGACCATGGAGCGCGGCGATATTCTGGGCCATGAGTTCATGGGCGAGATCGTGGAGCTGGGAAGCGAAGTCAAGAACCTGAAAATCGGCGACCGCGTGGTCGTCCCCTTCACCATTGCCTGCGGGCATTGTTCTTACTGCGAGGACACTTTGTTTTCGCTTTGCGATAACTCCAACCCGAACGCTTCGATGCAGGAGGCCGTTTATGGAGCGCCTGTCGCCGGCCTTTACGGCTACTCTCATTTGTTTGGAGGTTATGCCGGCGGTCAGGCGCAGTATGCGCGCGTGCCGTACGCCGACATCGGCCCGATCAAGATCGAGAGCGATCTGTCGAACGAGCAAGTGTTATTTTTGAGCGACATACTGCCAACGGCGTGGATGGGCGTGGAGAACGCGCATGTCAAGCCGGGCGGCACGCTCGCCATCTGGGGCTGCGGTCCCGTGTCGCAGCTCGCCATCAAGTGCGCGTTTCTGCAGGGCGTCGGCCGCGTGATCGCGCTGGACCATATTCCGGAGCGATTGGAGCTGGCGCGGCAATCGGGCGCGGAAGTGATCGACTACACCAAGGTGGACAACGTCACGGCGACGCTCAAAGAGATGACCGGTGGGCGCGGCCCAGACGGCTGCATGGACGGGGTTGGGCTGGAAGCGCATGGAACGAGCGCCGACGCCGTGATGGACAAGACGAAGCAAGTCATGCGACTGGCGTCGGACCGTATTCACGTTTTGCGAGAGATGGTGATGGCCTGCCGCAAGGGCGGATCGCTCTCCGTGGTCGGCGTGTACGGCGGCTTGATCGACGCTTTCCCAATGGGCGCCGTCTTCGCCAAGGGGTTAAACATCACCGGCGGACAGACGCACGTGCAGCGCTATCTGAACCCACTGCTGGAGCGCATCCAGAAGGGCGAGCTGGACCCATCGTTTATCATCACCCATCGACTGCCGCTGGAACAGGCTCCCGAAGGCTATGCAACGTTCAAAGAAAAGCGCGATAAGTGCATCAAGGTGGTCCTGACGCCGTGAGCACACTGCGTGGAATTATCTTCGACATTGATGGGACACTAATCGACAGCGTCGATGCGCACACGCGCGCCTGGGTGGAAGTCTTCGCCGAGTTCGGCTACCATATCCCCTATGCGCGCGTGCGCAGCCTCATCGGTATGGGCGGCGACACGCTGCTGCCTGAAGTGATCGGCAAGCAAATCGACAGCCCGGAGGGCGAGAAGATCTCCAAACGCCGCGAGGCGCTCTTCGCGGAGAAGTATCTGAACGATCTTCAGCCGTTTCCCAAGGCGCATGAGCTGCTGGTTCGCGTTCATAGCGCTGGGCTTCAGGTCATCTTCGCGACTTCGGGCGAGCCGAAGCAGGCCAAGATCTTACTGCAAAAGCTGGACGCGGGAAAACTGACGAACGCCAAAACGACTTCGGGCGACGCTGAGACATCCAAGCCCGAGCCGGACATCATCCTCGCGGCGCTGCGCAAGGCGCATCTGTCTCCCACCGAAGCTGTGATGATCGGCGACACGCCGTATGACATCGTCGCGGCGGGAAAAGCCAATGTCCGCACTGTCGCCGTGCGCTGCGGCGGCTGGAAGGACGGCGATCTCAAAGGCGCTGCCGCAATCTACGACAATCCTTCGGATCTCCTCGCCCATTTTGAAGCCCTGCTCACATTGCTGGGTTAGTTGTCCATACTCACTGTTCAACATACGTGTTTCATGGCGTCTTTCTTCTGTTTCGCCGTGAAACACGTATTAATGCTATTGGTGTAGAAATTTCGATCTGCTAAAGTATCGTCACGCAGCAAATGGAGCTCCTTCCAAATTGCTCACCGATTATTCGCAGAAAGAAGTATCATCACCATGCAAAAGAATATTATCCTCGCCGCCTTCGCCGCCGCCGCCATGCTCGCCACAATGGGCGCCGCCCGCGCCGAGGCGAACCTGCTGATCAACGGCAATTTCGAAGCGCCCACGACCTCCGAACTTGGCCCCAACTCTTACGTTCAGACCGATACGCTGAACGGCTGGACGCTCACCTACGGTTCGAAGTTCGAGACCATGAGCGGCGTCGTCGGCCAGCCTTATGAGGGGAAGCAGTTCGTGGAGCTCGCCAGCACCACGACCAGCGGCATCCAGCAGACCGTGGACACCGTCGCCGGCAAGACCTACGTCCTCGGATACGCCTTCTCCGCCCGTCCCGGCACCAGCTTTCAGGAAAACGACCTTGGGATCTTCGTCAACAATCTCATGGTTCAGGAAAAGCATGCGGTCGGCAGCTCGGACAGCAATAGCAACTGGAAGTACTTCACCTACGCCTTCACCGCGACCGGCGATAAGACGACGATCGGCTTCGGCGACCTCAACCCGAACTCCAGCAGCAGCCTCGGAACGTACATCGACGCCACGCATCTGGCCGCTGTTCCCGAACCCAGCTCGGTGGCCGCGTTCATGATCGGCGGCTTGGCCCTTGGCGCGCTCGCCCTGCGCCGCCGCAAATCCGTGGCCGCTTAGCCATCCTTGCATCACAACTTGAAACTCTGTCCCCTTACCTCTCCATACGGCCAGTCGCCGTGTGGAGAGGGCTTTTTTTGTGTTCCAGCCCGGAACAAACAGGCGCGACGCCATGTTCTCTCCTTAGGCGGCCCACCAAACACGCAGCCGCCGCGCAAGGAGATGACCCAATGGCGATACTTTACACGGCGACAGCCACCGCAATCGGCGGACGCGAGGGAACGGCGAAAAGCTCGGATGGCAACCTCGACGTTACCCTCACGATTCCCAAGGAAATGGGCGGCCCTGGCGGCGCGGGCACAAACCCCGAGCAGCTCTTCGCGGCGGGCTACGCCGCGTGCTTCGAGGGCGCGATGAAGTACGTCGCCCGAAGCCAAAAGATTGAAATTACCCAGGCCTCCGTCACGGCCCAGGTCGGCATCGGCCCCAGCGAAACGGGTCCTGGCTTCGGCCTCGCCGTAAAGCTCAGCATTTCGCTGCCCGATCTGGAACCGGCAGTCGCTCAAAAACTGATCGAGGAGGCGCATCAAGTGTGCCCCTATTCCAACGCGACACGTAATAATATTCCCGTCGAACTGACGCTGGCATAGGCTTCGGTCCCCTGCCCCCAGGATTGAGGGGCAGGGGACCGAATCTCACAACCGCCCCGTAAAATCCCCAATCAGACGCACCACTTCGTCCAGACGCTCAATCTGAGGAAAGTGCGCCGCCTCAGAGACCAGTTCGAAACAAGCCCCGGGAATGCTGTCGGCATAGCGCCGGCCGTAATCGGCATCGACGATGCCGTCGTTCTCTCCCCAGACAACCATAGCCGGAATGGAAACCTGCGCCAGACGCGCACGGAGGGCTGGATGATGCATAAACGGTTCCCCTGCGTAAATGTGTAAGACACGCCGGTTCTCCTCCATGACGGCGGCGGCCTCTGGGCTGGCGGGCGCGAACGCAAATCGCGCGGGATCGTGAAAGGCCAGCGCGAATCTCTCCGCCGCCCCCAGCCTTCTTCGGGACGCACTGACGGGGAAATGGCCGGAGCTCAGCGCGATCCTCGCCGAGATCCGGGCTGCGGACGATGTGGCGCTGCGGGCTCGGATCGCCGGCGAGGCAATGGCGCGTCATGTTCTGGCGAACGAATCACATATCCGTCCTTTGATCGCCATCGCCTACTCCCCCGGAGCCCACGCCGGCGTACGACCGGGCTATCGATTCCAGCTGATTGAGGCCGTGCTCGAACCGCTCGCCCAATCCTACAGCCAGGGCGAGCTGCGCCGTTTGGAGCTGGCGCTGGCGACAGTCATTAGCGCCGAAGCATGTCTGACCCTCAAAGATGTCTGCGGCGCCGACGACAAGCTTATCGTCGACAACATCGGATGGACAGCCTCTCAACTCGTGACGGCCTTCCTCCCTCGCAAAGATTAAACCGCACTCGTTTAAGTCCGCTGCGCGGTCGAAAGCGCGCCGCAACCCACAGACGCCCGTGGTGGGTATAATCTGTGCATGAGCCAGATTATCCAGGACCCCGCCTTTATTGCGGGGATTCAATATCGCGAAAAGGGTGAGTTCCCAGGCGCCATTGCGGCCTTTGAGGCCGCGATGGGGCGCTTTCCCGAGGAGGCCGAAGGGCCGTACCAGCTGGGATTGACCTATCAGATGCGCGGCGAGCGCATCCTGCCCCCGTCGATGCGCGAGCGCGGCGCGAAGAACGGCATCGGCGATCTCGCCGCGTCGGTCCTGGGCCTCGGGGTCGTGGCGGCTTCCAAGGCGATCGGGCAGACCGATTGGATCCTGCAATACCGCGAGGCGTTTCGCGAATCCGTAACGGCGCTGCGCGCCGCGATCCAGCGCGACCCGAACGATCCACGCTTCCATCACGCGCTCGCCCTGTCATTGAGATATTTGGGGCAGAACGAAGCGGCGGCGGAGTCGGCGCATCAGGCGGCCCTGCTTCAGCCAGGCGACGCGCAGTACCAAGAGCGCGCGGCGGCGTTTGAAGCAGCCGCCACCCGTGAGTCCGAGCGCGACGGCGGCCCGACCGGCCACGGCAAACTCACCTGGGACGATGTAATTCTGCCGCAGCGCACCAAACGCGAACTCAAGCAGATGCAGCTGCTTCTGGAAAACCCTAGCCTTTCGCGTGACCTGGGCATTGAGCCTCCGACGGGGCTGCTGCTCTACGGCCCTCCTGGAACGGGCAAGACGACCATCGCGCGCGTGCTGGCGCATGAGGCGCACTGCCACTTTATCGCCACCAGCCCCGCCGAGATCAACTCGATGTGGCTGGGCGAAAGTGAGAAGGCCGTCAAGCGCATCTTCGACGAGGCGCGCGCCAAGTCTCCCGCGATCATCTTCCTGGACGAGATCGACGCCCTGCTGCCCTCGCGCTCCGGCGGCGTGAATCAATACAGCGACAAAGTCGTCAACCAGTTCCTCCATGAGATGGATGGACTGGTCAAGAACAAGCGGATCTTCGTGGTCGGCGCCACCAACCGGCGCGATATGCTCGACGCCGCCCTGCTGCGCGGCGGCCGCCTGTCCCGCGAGATCGAAATCCCCCTACCCGACTTGGAAAGCCGGCGCGCCCTGTTCGGCCTGAGCACAACGGGCGCGAAGCTCGCCGACGATGTGAGCCTGGATGACCTCGCGGCGCGGACGGAAGGCTACAGCGGCGCCAACATCAAGGCGATCGTCAACGAAGCGGGCCTGCAAGCGCTGATCCGACTCTCGGAAGCCCATCCGGAGACACGGCGCATCCTGACGAAGGAAGACTTCGACGAGTCCCTGACGAACTTCACACCGCCGCCGGCCGACGACGAAACGCCCAATCCCTGGAAGATGTTCGCTTAAGGTTCCCACGCCGCCCAGCTGTGGGAAAGAAACGCCTCGCCCCTTATGAGCCTGATCGCGCGCCGCGCCGTTCGATGGTGGACACGCACTCTTTGGATGGCCCGCGCCGTCGCCGCCGATTTCGGTCTGAACACCGAGACTCGGGGGCGACGAGGGGCGTCCCCGCTCTGGCTGCGTGAAAACCCATTTCTCGCGCGCACGATGCGGAGCGAAACACGGCGCTTTTCCTTCTTCTGGCGCTTCGTGATCATGCTGCTGCTCACCGGCGCCGCCCTCGTCGGCGTCCTGACGCTGAACCAGGAATTCCCCGCGTTTATGCGCGTCCTCGCAGCGAATGTTTTTGGGGCCTCGGCGCCCACCCTCGCCGCAGCCGCCGTGATTACGGTCCAAACCGTTCTGATCACGGCGACACGCACCGCCCTCTCTCCCTCCCTCGCGACCGAGGCGCGGCGGCAGACGCTGGACGGCCTTCTCGTCACCCCCGTCCGTCCCGCCGAAATGATCCTCGCCATGACCATCGGCCCCCTGCGCGGCTCCCTGCTGATGGGGCTGGCGGCGCTGCCCCTATACGTGCTGATCCAGCAGCTGGGGGGGATGGAGTGGACGGAGATTTTTCAGCTGGCGCTGTTCTTCGCGATCATCTCTCTGAAGCCTCCAGCCTATGTTTTGCCGGGACTAGGAGGGGCGGTCTCGACGCTCAAGCAACAGCGGAATTTGCGTCAGGCGCAGGCGCGACAGCAGCGCCAGGATCAGGGGACAGATCGCACATCGATGACGATCATCGCCGTGGTCATGTTCGGCTTTTTCGTGCAGATCTTCTCGCGGATGTTTGGAGGAGGCTGGATTCTCCATCTCCTTCGGCCGCTGGAATCCGCCCTTCCGCACGCGCAGTTTGTCTTGGCCGGCGTCTTTTTTAGCTGGCCCTACTTCGCCGTGAAGCTGATGGACGCTACACTGCCCTTCTACCATGGCAGTCTTCCCACACTGGTCTATCTCCTGCCTCTGCTGGCGCTCACGCGTATCGCCGGCGTTTTGCGATCGGGCGCTGCTTTGACCGTGGGAGAAGCGTCCGAAATTTCGCGCGCGCCGATCGCCCGGCGAGCCGCCGCGATTTCGCGGTGGACACAGCGGCTGACGATTATTCTCCTGGCCGGTTACGCTTGGAATGTCTGCGTCACTTCCGGAGACACGGCCTCCTTGCTCGGACGCGGGACGGGCGGCGGCTGGGACCAAGCGGGCCTGCTGCTGCTACTTGGGTTTCCCGCGCTGATCAACGCTGCGTGGCGGGCCGTGAACATGGGTGTGAGGGTGAAGGGACAGCCGCTGCGCCGCCGGCCGATGCAGCTGATTCGGCAGCTATTGCGGCAGACGGGGCGTCCTTTGCGGACAGCGCTGGCGATGTTCGTTGTTGTCTGTCTGCTGGGAGGCGTCTCCCCAGTCGCCGCTCCCGTACTCCAAACACTCGCAGCGCTCGCGATTACGGCTGCGGTGACATTTTGTTACAGTCTAGGAATCAACGTGCTGCTCGCGGCGCCGATAAGCGGGGCACGACGCCGCTGGATACGCGCGACTCTGGCGCTGCTCTTTTTCAGCCCAATCGCCGCCATTTTCATTCCACTTCCCGCGTTCTGGCATCTCGGCGCCGCCAGCCCGCTCCTCGCCTGGATCCATCTTTTCCCCGCCGCCGAGGCGGAACTGGCCCGAAGCACGGTGAGCAGCGACATGATTGGTCACTGGCCTTATGGGACAGCTGTTCCAGTCGCCGAGTATCTGGCGGCGCCCGTCGTCCTGAGTATGATTTGTCTGTGGCTGGGATATCGACTAAGCGAAGCCGGGATTGCACGGGACGAGCCGGCGGCGACGCGAGAGCCGAAACAGAAGACGGGGATAAGGGCGGCAAGCCCGCGCCCGATGGGCGCGCAGACGCCCTCTGGGCACAAAAAGGTCGCCTATGGAGACAGAACCGAAGCGTTGATGGGATGGATTTGCGCCTGGATCGACAACCCGCTCTTCATCCGAGAGCTCCGATCCCGGACGCGCTCGGGCGCGTGGTATCAATGGGTCTTCATCGTTCCAGCGCTGTTTGTCCTGCTCGAAGTCGCCACGGCGCTTTATCCGGACCTCGCGATGGGTTTCGCCGAAGGTCTTTCCTGGGTCCGCTTTTTTCACATCAGAACGCCGAACTGGCCTCTTGTTACACCGGAAACGTACGCCAGCGTTGCGGGAGTGATATTGACGCTGCAAGTGTGCGCGCTGGGATTAAGAATGCCCGCGCAGTGCGAGGAGATTTTCCGTCGAGATCGGCAGACGGGCGGCCTCGGATTCATCCTGCTGACGCCGCTGCGTTCGGCTCAGATCTTCTGGGGATTGATTTGGGCGAACGTGGCCGCGTCGGTCGTCGCATGGACGGCGTTCGCGGCAGTGCTGCTTGCACTCTACCTTCAGGCGGCGGCCTCACCCGAGGTCGGCCTTGGACCGGCGCTGACGGCGTGGGTGGTCGGTCAGATCTTCATGGCGACGATGCTGGCGATGGGCGCCGCCATCGGCTCGGCGATGGCGACTCATACGACCGCACTGCGTACGGGACGTGGGATTTCCACGCTGCTCGCCCTCGGCGTGATCGGGATTGCCGCCTCCTTGATCTTCACCAACTACCAGGAGTTCTTCGAAGCCATCTCGCCGCTCTGGGTACAGACAACGTGGCGAATGATGTTCGGCGTCGCCGCCGCGCTGCCGGTGACGGTCCTGGCGTTCTTTTACGCCCAATGGCGTTTGAAGCGTCTGCGCGATGGCGATATCGCTTTCGGCGAAAATATCCCCAGTTAATTACGGCTCTATTCTAACGCCCCATTGAGACAGATTCCTACTTTTCCCCAATCTTGAACGGCGGCGACGCGCCATAGCGCTGCGCAAGTTTTTTCAGCTCATCGTCGGCGCGGGCGGCGACTCCGTCGAGGGCGGTCGTATCGCTGCCGGAATTCGTGGTGTTCAGCAGTCCATTGTATTCGGCGGCGAGGGGATTGCAGGCTTCAGGGATCGGCTGGGTATGGAAGTCGCGCACCAAGGTCAGCCAGGCGGCGGCGGGATCGGGGGGAGGCGGCTCGCCGGAGGCGTTTGGGGATGGCGGAGCGTAAAGAGCGGCTTTGCGCCGAACCAGGGCAACGCGGTTCTGCTCAATCTGCTGGAGAAATCGCAAGTAGGCCGCGACGTCGTCTGGAAAGGCGGGGGAAATGGCGGGGGCATCGGAAGAGGACAAGGGCGCGAGGGTCGAAGCCGTCTTGGCGGCAGCGTACGCTTGACGCGTGACTCGCTCCAGCTTGGACGCCAGGACCATCACAGCGATACCAAGCACCGCGACTGTAAATACCAGCGCCGGGATCAGCAGGCCGCGCACACGGCTGACCGCAAGCTCCAGGGCCGACATCGGATATTCCAGGGCATCCGAAGTCAGCGCCTGCGCGCACGACGGACAGAAACGCGCGCCCTCAGGGTACTCGCCCTGGCAGCGCGGACAGCGGCGGGCGTCAGTCAATTGTTGGAATCCCTCTCCCCAAACCTCCATCGCCAAAGTCCCGCGATTTCCCCGCATTATAGCGCCTGTCGGCCTCCTCTGTCAAGAGAACAGTAAAACAAGAGTATGTTATTTTTCCATCATATCGGGTATAATATGAACATGTGTTCGATAACGCAAAAACCGCATAAAATGACCAATCGCGAGATGGCGGCGATGCTGTTCAACATCGCCACTTTGCTGCGCGACCGTGATGACAACCCTTATCGAATCCGCGCTTACGAGCGCGGCGCCCGGGCGCTGCTGCGCAGCCGGGCCAACGCCGCCGCGATCCTCGGCGGCCCAAATGAGAACGCGCGCATGGCGCATCGCAAGTGGGAGCTGGGCGAGCATCTCCAAATCAAGCTGCGGGAATTGGCTACCCGGGGCGAGATGCAATACTTCCATGAACTTTGCGAAGACCTGCCGCCTTACATGGAAGCGCTGATGGAGATCCCCGGCGTCGGCCCGCGCACCGCCCAGCATCTGCACGAAGCGCTCGGCGCGGAGCACGCCGAAGATGTTGTCCGCGCCGCGCGCACCGGCAAACTGGAAAGCGTGTGGGGGTTTGGAAAGAAGCGAACGTCCCAGATCGCCCAATTGTCGCTGTTCGATGACGAGGCGCTTCAAAGCACTGAGAATGAGCGTCTGCGGGCGGCATGAGATACGAGGATAACCCCGCCCCATCTCATAGCCGCCGAGACGTTCGGTCTGCGGGTATGAAACCCACGTCTGGGAGGGCTGCGCCCTAACCGTCCGTGCCGGACGGACTTGAATGAAAACCCAAGGACAACGGCTAATTTTGTCCGTCCGGCACGGACGGTTAGCGGCTCTTGCCGCTCCCAGCCATGGGTTTCATACCCGTGGTTCCAATTTAACTTAGAAAGCACCACCCAATGTCCGACGCCCTCGAACAACTCGACATCTTCAATGCGGACCTCGACTCCGAAGACCTCGACGACACTCTCGCCGAAGCGGCCGCGCCTTATCTTCTGGAAACGGAACTGCCTACGCTCGATGTGACGCCCCGCCCCTACCAGCAGGAGGCGCTGGCGGCGTGGTCGGCAGCGGGCGGGCGTGGAATGGTCGTTCTGCCGACCGGCGCGGGAAAGACCGTGCTGGCGCTGACGGCGATCGCGGCGATGCAGGTGACGACTCTTGTGGTCGTACCGACCATCGATTTGCTGCACCAGTGGCACGACACAATTTGCGCGCGGTTTGGCCTGGAGCCGGACGCCGTCGGCATGATCGGCGGCGGATTTCGAACGCGACGCCCCGTCACGGTGATTACCTACGATTCGGCGGCAATGCCGAGGCGCGATCTTTCGGATATCGGCTTGCTCGTTTTCGACGAAGCGCACCACCTGCCGTCGGCGTCGTATCGCACGATCGCCACGCGCTGCGCCGCGCCGTTCCGTTTGGGGCTGTCCGCCACGCTGGAGCGCTCCGACGGTCGTCACGACGACCTTACGACCCTCATTGGGCCGACGGTATACGAGCGCCAGCCGGCGGCTTTGGCGCGGGACAAGCACATCGCCGATTACAAGGCGACTCGTGTCTCGGTCGATCTGACCGACGAAGAGCAAGTGCGCTACGACCAGTTGACGGCGCAATACTCCTGGTTCATGGCGGCCAATCGCCGCAAGTTAATGCTTCTCGGATGCAGTAACTTGTTCGAAGCCCTGATCCGTCAATCCGGCCACGACCCCGCCGCCCGCGAGGCCCTGCGCGCCCACCGCGAAGCGCGAATGCTCGCCATGAACGCAACACGCAAGCTGGGCGCCGTCGAAGAGTTGCTGGAAAAACATCAGGACGACAAAGTCATCGTCTTCTCCGAATGGAACAGCCTCGTCCACGATCTCTCGCGCCAGCTCGCGTTACCCGCGATCACCTATCGAACGGCCCAGGATGAGCGCCGCGCCATTCTGGATGGCTTTCGCCGTCACGACTACTCCAAGATCGTTACCGGCCGCGTGCTCAACGAAGGCGTGGACGTGCCCGACGCCAACGTCGCCATCGTTGTTTCTGGATCGTCCAGCACGCGTGAATATATTCAAAGACTCGGGCGCGTGCTGCGGCCCAAACCCGGACAGGCCAGCTTGTATGAGATCGTCGCACGCGGCACGAGCGAAGTGAAAACGGCGGCCAAGAGAAAGCCGAAAGAAACTCCTATTTCCTCGGCGAAGGAGTAGCATCCCTAATCCCAGTGTCAAACCATTCAAACCCAGAAGGCGCCAGCGGTTAAAACCGCGCCTGCAAGTACGCAGAAACCCACCTGCGTGGGTTACATAACCCAAAACGTGACCGCCATATAAAACACGTATTATAAACGATATCGTTGAGGATTTTGCAGTCCCCGCAGGGGGACTTCTGCGTACTTGTAGGCGCGGTTTTAACCGCCGGCGCCTTCTGGGTTTGGATGACGACAAAATTACGATACGCCAGCGCCGCCCTCCTAGAAAGAACAACCATGGCCTTTCGCATTGAAGATTTTAAGAAGACCGCCCGCAAATCGTCCACCACCGGCGTTCCCGCCTCGCTCTATCCACATCAGATGCGCGACAAGAAGGCGCTCGCCAAGGTCGAGCTTGCGATTCGAACATTTGACGGACTGGTCGGGCGCAAGCGCGGCGAGCTGGACGCGCAGGTGATGGTGGATTTCTTTGGCGATCACCGAATCGCGCGCGGCGTCGTGGCGTGCCTGGGCGCATACTACCGTTATGAGACGCAAAAATTTGCGCAGGTGGCGAGCGCGGAGGGCGCAGTGCGGCTGGAAAACGCGGGACTGCGAAAGCCAAGCGAGATCCGGGCGCATACGTACCGTGATGTCAACGCGCATTACCATGGGTTTCTGACAACAAAGAATCGGGCGGAGTGCTATACGGCGCTGTCGGAACCCTTCGGTGTGACCACCTATGAGTGGGATCAGATGATGCATCTGGACGCCGAGCAGAACCAGGTGCTCACACGGATCGGCCCCGTTCCCTCGGCGAAAGACGTCGTCGCGCTTTATAACTTTCACAGCCTGGACACGCCGCTTCGGCGTGCGCAGGAGATCTTTGTCAGCGGCCTGGACTTATCCTCGGCGCAGGCGTCGGATATGCGCGCCTTCGCGGAGTCGCTGGGGGTGCGGGCGCATATTGGGAATGAGGGAACATCGGTATCGCTGTCAGATTTAGACGCGGCGTCGCTGCTGCCCCGTCACGCGGGGCGTCTGTCGCGCTGCCTGATGCAGATTACGCAGACGTACGGCCATGGCTATTTGACGGGACATGTGGATGTGACGCTGTCGAGCAAAAAGATGCGGCTGTCGCTGGGGCCAGAAACGTTCCAAACGCTGCTTGGCAAATATCGCCGAGCGGATGAGACGACGCTGCGCCAGCGCATGGCGCAGGGTGACGCGCTGCACAAGGCGCTGCTCAAGCTTCGCGTGCAGGGCGAAGCGGCGGGATGGCGGATCAAGCGCAGCCCGGAACCGATTGTCACGGCGCAGGGCGCGCTGCTCCCCGATTTCCGCCTCACATCGCCCAACGGCTTGGAAGTATTGCTTTCGTTCGGAGAAGCGCCGGCGGGCGACTGGATGCGCCCGATCTGTACGCTCTCGGTCACGGACGAATTGGATTCGGCGCTGGTGTTTGCCCAGGTCAAAGAACTGATGGGAGAACGGCAGGAGGAGCCGGCGGAGCAGTCGGTCCCCGCCGACGTGCTTGCGCTTTGCGACCGCGCCGCAGCTCAGGGTATGGTGCGAGCCTCTGAGGCGCAGCGCACGCTGCATCTGCTGGACGAATCGCCGCTGATCGAATGGATCCGCCGCACCGGCGACACGCGCGTGCGTTATATCCCTGGCGTTGGCCTATGTTCGGAAGCCATGGTCGCCGCGATTGCGGGCGCAGATCGCGGCGATGCGATTGCGGCGTGAATTACGCCGCCTGCTTCTTGTCCGTCGCGTTGCAAACAGCCTGAGCGATTGGCGGCGCCTTGTCGAGAACAGGTTCGCCGGCCTGCGCATAGCGTCGGGAAAGAATTTCGTGCAGACCAAGACATGTCACCAGCCAGGGGAAACCTGCCGCCCAGCCCGCCAGCACATCAGAAGGATAGTGGACGCCGACATAGGGGCGTGACACGCCGATGGCGACGATCAACAGCGCCGTCAGCGTTCCAACAACAGCTTTGGAGACACGCCCCTTCAGCAAGTGCATCAGAAAGTAGCCGATCAGCCCGTAAACGACCATGGCGATCAAGGAATGCCCGGAAGGGAACGAATACCCTGTTTCTTTCAGCAGCGGTACAAACAACGTGGGCCGCACACGCTGCACTTCCGTCTTGATCAGCTGAATGATAATGCCCGCCCCCACAATCCCGATGGGCAGCGTCCATGCCGCGCCCCGAATTTTACGGATAAAGAAGCCAGCGATCGCCGACACCACGCCGAGACTGACGACCCAGATCGGCGATCCTAAAAACGCCATGAGTTCGGCGCCCTCGGTAAAACCATGACGCTGGTGTGCATGCAGCCACCATAAAATAGACTGGTCTACATGGGCGATCTGGCTGCCGTTGCCGTGCACCGCCTCCAAAATCTCCATAAACAGGTGAAACGCACCGAACGCCAGCAGCAGCCCAATCACGAGATTCCAGGTGATGAACTTCGCCGATTGTGTCGTCGCGTCTTTTTTCTCAGTATCCGTCTTCATATCGAACCATGTACCCAGTTGCCCTTGCAAACTATCTTAGAATTTCCTCAGGAACTACTATTGCCTTTTGCAGTGTTAATAAGGTAGAATATCAAGCTGTTTGAGCACAGGTTCAAAGGAGAGTTAAGTCATGAAGCCCGGTATCCATCCTAATTACAAAGCGACAACCATCAGCTGCGCTTGCGGCACCGTATATCCGACAAGGTCCACAGGTGAGAACATTCACGTTGAGATCTGCTCGAATTGCCACCCGTTCTTCACCGGTAAGCAGAAGCTGCTGGACAGCGCCGGTCGCGTCGATAAGTTCTTGACCAAGTACGGTATGAAAAACAAGTAAGAAAGTCCTGTCGTCAAAACATATGAGCGACACTTCTTTCTCAAAACCAGAAGAACGGCAATTGTACGGCGGGCAAGCGGTGATCGAGGGCGTGATGATGCGCAGTCCTCGATTCTTCTCGATTGCCTGCCGTCGCCGTTCCGACCAGCAGATTATTGTCAAGCTGGAATCGGTGGAGCAAATCGTTCCGCCGTTTTTGCAGTTCTTACGCAAACCATTTTTGCGCGGCACCCTTGCGCTGATCGACGCCATGGCGATGGGCATCAAGGCCCTCACCTACTCGGCCAACATTCAGATGGAGGACGAGACAGGCGCCGCCACGGCGTCCGAGGATCGTCAGGCCGCCAGCGCCGCCAACCTCGCTATGGGCGAAGGGATCGCCGAGCGTGACGGAGTCCGCCCCGCGCCCCACGGCTCGGAGCCTCTGCCGCCGGCAGCAGCCGCCAAAGCCGCCGCGCCGCAGTCCATCAACGGCATCGCCATCGGCGCCACCACGGTGATCTCGCTGCTATTCGGCTACGCCTTGTTCTGGATATTTCCGGATCAGTTGACTAACCTTATCTTGCCGCACCACGCCTCCAGCGTGCACGCGCATTCATGGCGAATGCAGATCGCCGGTAGCGTAATCGACGGGTTGATACGCCTGCTCGTATTCTTTATCTATCTTGGTTTGATTTCGCGTCTTGCGCATGTAAAGCGTGTCTTCGAGTATCACGGGGCGGAACACAAGGCCATTAATACGCTGGAAGCGGGCCAGGATCTGACGCTCGACAATGTTCGCGCCGCCAGCCGCATCCATCCGCGCTGCGGAACCAATTTTATCTTTATCGTACTGACTACCGCCATCTTGGTCTTCGTGGTCATTCCAAGATATAGGTTAGCAGACGGCATCGGTTTGGTCCTGCTTAGCATGCTTTATAAGCTGCTGCTGTTGCCGGTCGTCGCGGGGATTTCGTTTGAGATTCTGAAGTTCGCGGGAAGCCATCGAGACAAGAAGTGGGCGCAGGCGATGATCGCACCCGGTCTGTGGACCCAGTATATCACGACACGCGTACCCGACGACAGCCAGCTCGAAGTCTCGATCGCTTCGCTGAAAAGCGTTTGGGACAGGGAACACGAAAACGGCGACGCCGCAAAGTCTTCGGACGCGGAGCCGGCGGCGGAAGTGGCTTAGCAGCCCTCAGATCGCTCCCCGTCACCCGTTCGTGGGTGATGGGGGCGATCTTCTCTTGTTTGTAGGCGATACCAAATGTTTGAAAAACTCTTAGAAGTCGAACAGCTCTATGAAGAGCTCGAAAAGCGCATGTCGGAACCAGATCTGGTCAGCGACATGGGCGAGTATCGACGCGTGCACAAGCAGTACAGCGACCTGACCGACATCGTCGCCAAGTTCCGCGAGTTTCGCAGGAATCAAAAACAGCTGGAAGAGACCGAAGCGATGCTGCGCGGCCAGCTGGATTCCGACATGCGAGATATGGCGCAAATGGAGTTCGACGAGCTGAAGGAGCAGCGCACCGCCCTGGAGCTCGAGCTCAAGGTCATGCTGCTTCCCAAGGATCCGAACGACGATAAGAACGTGATCCTGGAAGTCCGCGCCGCCGCCGGCGGCGACGAGGCGGCCCTGTTCGCCGGCGATCTGCTGCGTATGTACATGCGCTACGCCGAGAAGCGCGGCTGGGATATGTCGCTGATGAGCAGCAACGAGACCGGTAACGGCGGCTATAAAGAAGCGATCGTTGAAATCAACGGCCAGGGCGCCTACTCCAGCCTGAAGTTCGAATCCGGCGTCCATCGTGTCCAGCGCGTCCCCAGCACCGAAAGCTCCGGCCGCCTGCACACCAGCACGGCGACCGTCATCGTGATGCCCGAGGCTGAGGATGTCGAGATCGAGATCAACATGGCCGAGATCAAGCGCGAGCACACCCTCAGCCAGGGCGCCGGCGGCCAGAACGTCCAGAAGAACGAAACCGCCGTCCGCCTGACGCATATGCCGACGGGAATTGTCGTCACCTGTCAGGATCAGCGCTCGCAGCTGCAAAACTTTGAAAAGGCCATCCGGGTCATGAAGGCCCGCCTGCTGGACATCGAGCAGCAGAAGCAGGCCGAATCTCTTGGCACCACTCGCAAGGGCATCGTCGGCACCGGCGACCGCAGTGAAAAGATCCGCACCTACAACTTCCCGCAGGACCGCATGACCGATCATCGCATCGGCATGACGATCCACAATCTGCCGACGATTCTCAGCGGCGAGTTCCAGAGCATGATCGACGCACTGGTAAACGCCGACCAGGCGGAGAAGCTGAAGTATGAGACGGAGGGGTAAGAAGCGCGGCCCTATTACTACAGCGCCATAGGAAAGCCGGCGAATTTATTCGCCGGCTTTCTTGGATTCCTATCCCCGAAAATACCCCTTCGCACAATACTCCTTCACCATCCGATGCGTATTAAATACCGGCCCGAGCTGCACCAGCGACGACTTCACCTGCGCGATCCACTCTGACGGCAATTCACCTGCCCCACGTTCGTAAAATAACGGAACGATCTGATTTTCCAAAAGTGAAAAGAGCGTCTCGGAATCGCGGCGGTCGTCGGCTTCTTCATTGACGCTGGTTTCGGCGCCGAAGGCCCAGCCGATGGCGGGGGCGTGCGGGTCGGCGTCGTTCCAGGCTTCGTCCCACCAGCCATCAAGGACGCTGGCGTTCAGGGTTCCGCAGACGGCGGCTTTCATGCCGCTGGTGCCGCTGGCTTCGTGCGGGCGGCGGGGGGTGTTGAGCCAGACATCCGCGCCTTCGGCAAGCGTGCGGGCAACCGCCATATTGTAGTCTTCCAGGAAGGCCAGGCGACCGCGCAGATCGGGCCGCTGGGAAAGCTGGACGATCCGATGGACCATCTGGCGGCCGTATTCGTCGCCGGGTGAGGCTTTGCCGGCGTAGATCAACTGCACGGGGCGCTTGGTGTTTGTGAGCAGCTTGATCAAACGATCCGGGTCGCGCAGCAGCAGGCCGATGCGCTTGTAAGGGACGACGCGGCGGCAGAAGACGAGGGTTAGGACGTGCGGGTCGAGCGCGCTATCCGTGGCGGCGATTTCTTCAGGAGCAAGCCCGCGCGCTTCCCATTGCCGGCGAAGACGCCGGCGCGTGAAATCGACGAGCCGAGAGCGCCTTTCTCGATGGATATTCCAGAGCTCGGCGTCCGGGATTTTCTCGATATTGGCCCAGAGCTTGCGGTCGTCCGGGCGGTTTCGCCATTCGCCTCCCAGATATTTGTCGTACAGCTCGATCGTCTCGGGCGAGGCCCAGCTTTGATAGTGGACGCCGTTCGTGATAGAGCTGATGGGGATGTTCTCTTCTGAGATCTGTGGCCAGATCGACTGCCACATCTCCCGGCAGACTTCGCCGTGCAGACGGCTGACGCCATTACTGAAGCCAGCGGCGCGCAGGGCGATGATCGTCATGCAGAAATATTCGGCGCTGTCGTAGCCGTTGCGGCGGCCAAGCGGCAGGATCTCCTCTACCGATACCCCCATCTCGCGCGCGTACCCACCCAGATATTTCCGCACCAAATCGGGCGCGAAATAGTCGTGGCCTGCGGGCTCCGGCGTGTGCGTGGTGAATACGGTCCGGGCGCCGGTTTCCTTCAGCGCCGTCCAGTAATCAACGCCAGTCTGCGCCGCCGCTCGGCGGGCGCGCTCCAAAACCGCGAAGGCGCTGTGGCCTTCGTTCAAATGGACAACCTCGGGATCGATTTCCATCGCCGCGAGCGCATGCATGCCGCCGACGCCAAGCACCATCTCCTGCTGAATTCGCATTTCGCGGTCGCCGCCGTAAAGCTGCCCCGTGATTCCCCGGTCTTCCGGGCTGTTCTCCGGCACGTCCGTGTCCAGCAGATACAAGGGAACGCGTCCCACCTGGGCTCGCCAGATCTGCGCGCGCACCTGCCGTCCGGGGAAATGGACCAGGACGGATTTCGGCGTCCCCTCCCCGTCTGTCTCCAAGGTCAGCGGCAGCCGCGTAAAATCGTTGGCGTCGCGCCGCTCGCTCTGCCAGCCGTCATGGTCGAGCGTCTGCGTGAAATATCCCTGACGGTAGAGCAGGCCGACGCCCGCCAATGGAACGCCCAGGTCACTGGCTGAGCGCAGATGGTCGCCAGCCAGCATCCCCAGGCCGCCGGAGAAGATCGGCAGAACTTCCGTCAAACCGAACTCGGCGCTGAAGTAGGCAATTCTTGTCCGAGTTCGATCGCCATGCGCGGACTCGAACCAGGTGTTCTTCGCCGCCATGTAATCGTCAAAGTCGGCGACAACGCGCTCGTAGAGCGCGCGGTAATCGGGATCATCCGCCGCACGCGCGAGTTGATCGACCGAAACAGAAAGTAGAGTCCCGACAGGATCGGGGCCACGATCCGTCCAGAAGTTTGGGTCCAGTCGCTCAAAGAGCGTGCGCGTAGTGTGATCCCATGTCCAGCGAAGGTTATAAGCAAGTTCGTGCAGTCGAGCGAGAGCGGCGGGCAATGGGTTCATGGTTGGTCCTTGAGCGATGGCAATCTTTATTTCACAAGCGCGACGGCGGCGGGGTGGCTCATCGCACGGATCGCGAACAGGCAGGCGCCGGCGACAATGGCGGCGCTGGGAAGCGTGAGGCACCACGCGGCGACCATGCGCTGGGCTGTGTTCCAGCGGACGCCGGCCAGGTTCTTCGCGACGCCGACGCCGAAGATGCTGCCGGAAATGACGTGGGTCGTGCTGACCGCCATGCCCATGGCGCTGGCGGCGAAAATCACGCTCGCGCCCGCCGCTTCGGCGGCAAAGCCGTGCACCGGCTCCAAACGGATAATCCGCTGCCCCATCGTCTTAATAATGCGCCAGCCGCCCGATGCAGTTCCCAGCGCCATCGCCGTGGCGCAGGAGATCACGACCCAGGTGGGGATATGGATATCTTTTCCGGCGGGCAGCATATGGTTGGCGACCAGGGCCAGAGTAATCACGCCCATGGTCTTCTGCGCGTCGTTCTGACCGTGCGTGAACGACATTGCCGCCGCCGACAGGCGCTGCAAGTTGTGGAAGACAAACGAGACTTTGCTCTGACTCGTCTTGGCGAACAGCGCGAAGATCACCATCATGATCACGAAACCGAGTACGCCGCCGGCGATTGGAGAAAGCACCATCGGCAGCACGACCTTCTCCAAAACTCCCTCCCATTTTACCGCATGAAATCCCGACTGGACAATCGCGGCGCCGACGAGGCCGCCGATCAGGGCATGGGAGGAACTGCTGGGAATGCCGAAGTACCAGGTCAGGACATTCCAAACGATGGCCCCGACGATGGCCGCCAAAATCACCGCTTGCGTGGCCGCCTCCGCCTCCACCAGTCCCTTCGCGATCGTCTTGGCGACATTCGTCGAGAAGAAGGCTCCGGCAAAGTTCAGCACGGCGCACATCAGCACGGCGACCGGGGGCGAAAGCACGCGCGTGGAGACCACGGTGGCGATGGCGTTCGCGGTGTCATGAAAGCCGTTGGTGAAATCGAAGAGCAGCGCGACCACAATGGTAATGACGAGCAGGGCGCTGAGCGCATGGGGAAGGTGCATCTCAACCATACTTGACCACAATCCTTTCGAGAGCCACCGCGACGCTCTCGCACTTGTCCGCGACCAGCTCGATCCGGTCGTAGATCTCTTTCCACTTGATGACTGTCAGCGGGTCCGCTCCGGCTTCGTTGAACAGATCGCCGAGCGCCTTACGGTACGCCTGATCGTTCTTGTTTTCATGCTCGTGGATTTGGATCAAATGGGCGCGCATCTGTTTGAGGTCGCGGATGTGACGCAGGCCGCCCACTCCGGCGCGCGTCGCCTCCACCGTCGCCTCCAGGGCCTGCGCCATGGCGACGAAATCCACGCGCGGCTCCGAAAGACGATAGATCGAGACGCGCGCTCCGGCCGCCTCGATCAGATCGGTGATATCGTCGAGAGCCGTCGAGAGCGAATGCATATCTTCTTTATCGTAAGGAGTGATAAACTTATCGTCAGCCTTGAGCGTCAGCTCATGGGTCAGTTCATCCGCCTGGGCCTCGATCCGTTTGAGGGCCTCGGCGCGCTGTGCGCTCTGGGTGAAGCCTCCGCCGAGCGCTCCGAACTCCTTCGCCGCCTGGACCGCGAGATCGGCCTGCTTTTCCAGCAGGTCGTAAAATTCCGTATCGCTGTTGAATATCGACATTTTGCCTCCCACATCAGCCTGTCTTCAAATCTTCGATCCCTCATCATTGTTATGTCCTACTCATAGAGCCCCAAAACGCAATTAGAGAGCCCCGAGATTAAGTTTAGATTAAATTTAATACTGTAGATTTGTAGTGCGATGGGCGTGCTGTTCGATTTCCGGTATACTCACGGACGGAGTGACGACTTTGACTGTACAAGAAGCTTGGGCGGGGGCGACGAAATCCCTCGCCGATGCAGGCGTGGAGACGCCGCGCTTGGACGCCCGCTTGATGCTGGAGTGGACCCTGAAATGCCGCCACGAAGACCTCGTTCGCAATCCCGATCGGGTGCTGGATGAACGCACGCAAGTGATCTTTGAGAAGGCGGTCTCGCTGCGCGCTCTGCGGCGCCCCCTGCCCTACATCACCGGCGAGCAGTATTTCTATGGACGCGCGTTCAAAATCAATCGCGCCGTGCTGATCCCTCGCCCGGAAACAGAGATGCTGGTGTCGCTGGGATTGGAGAAGATTCGGGACGTTTCGGAGCCTCGGATCGCGGATATTGGGACGGGGAGCGGATGCATCGCGGTCAGCCTCGCCTGCGAGCGCACAGAGGCGCGCGTGTGGGCGACGGACCTGTCGGGTGACGCCCTCAAACTCGCGCGCAAGAACGTGGTTCGCTACGATCTTTTGGACCGATTGATTCTGCTGCACGGCGATCTGCTCGGCCCCTTGCCATTGGATAAGCCATTCGATTTGATCGTCTCCAACCCTCCCTATATCGCCGAACGGGAGATCCCCGATCTGCAGCCGGAGGTGCGCGATTACGAGCCGATCCTGGCGCTCAGCGGCGAGCCGGGCGCGACTGGCGCAGATGGCGCCGCCATCTATACACGCATTTTACAAGACGCCTGGGACCACATCAGGCCCGATGGGTGGGTGTTACTGGAAGTCGGACAGGGGCAGTCCGAAACGGTGATGGCGAAGGCAAAAGAGCGGGGTTATGAAGACGTCGCCGCGCATGACGATATGAGCGGCATCCCGCGCGTTGTGCAGGCGCGGCGGACTTAAGAATGATGGAAGTAATCAGGGGCGGCGGGTAGAATACCAGTATGGAAAATGTACGATCTTTCCGACGGATCGGTCTGTGCGCGGCCGCGCTGCTGGCGGCGGGATGCTCGGCGCGCGATCCGGACACCGCGACTCCCAGCTTCCGCGCCACCACGCCGACGAACCGGTCGACCGTGCAGTCTTGGGAGATCAACAACGAGCCGATCCACACGCAGCCGGGGATCAATCCTGGGAGCATCGCTGCTCCCCTGCCCGCCGGCGCTCGAAAGCGCGGTTTCGAGCCTTACGATCCGCTGGCGGTCGCCTCCTATAACGCGCTTCTTGGCGCAGGCGACATCGACGCCAAGTATGTCACCTGCACGGCAAAGTCCGGGATCGTCATCCTCAACGGGGCCGTCCGTGACGAACAGCAGAAGCAGCGCGCGGAGCAAATCGTGCGCGGCGTTCCCGGCGTCAAAGAGATGCACAGCAAACTGCGCATCTTCGGACAGACGACGCAGTAAGCAATGCTCCCCCGCCGTTAGCCGCCGACCGTTTTCGCTTCGATAAACGCCCACACCGGAAGCGCCAGCTGCTGGCCGCTCGGCGTCGTCACCACGATTTCCGTTTGGAGCACTCCAGCGGGCGTTTTTTCGCTGACCGTGACTTCCAGCATCGCCTGTATTTCTGCGTCTGGGACATTCATCGCATTTACTAATTTCGGCGTCGGAACAAACGGCGGCGTCGGGTAGCTGAATGTGCCGACGAGACTTACCACTTGGGGAGATATCTTTAGCTTCGCGCTGACATAAGGACTGGCGCTGCGAACCGAACACTTGGTCAGGACTTTCCGTGGGCCGGTGACCATGATCTCCTGCTGGGCGCGCTTGCCCCCAGGCACCGACCCCAGCGCGACCGTGGACGGCGCTGCAGAAATCTCTCCAGCGACCTCCCCCACCAGCGACGCATAAGCCGAAGCGAGGCGATTGCTGTCCGATTGCGGTCCAGCAAAGGTGACCGTTCCCTGAAGCTGTCCGATGCGCGCCTGCTTGCCGACGACGACCTGGTATTCGATAGTCGACAGGCCGTCCTTGTCTGGCTGGATTCCCTTTTCGCGCACAAATGTCACGCTCGGGTTGGCCGGGGTCAGCGTCGGGATGGTCAGCGTTTCGAGCAGTTTGGGTTCGCCAGTCACGCGCAGCGTCAGAGATTTTTCCTGACCGGCGCCGACTGGCCCAAAGTCCAGCAGCATGGGATTGAAGCTGAGAAGCGGCGTGATCGTTCCCACCATCTGCAATGTCGCCGCCGGCGACGGCTGTCCCTTGAGATAAACCCAGACCATCTTGTTCGCCGGGCCTGATCCCAGATGCGTAGGGTCCACCGCCACATGGATTTTGAGGGTTTTGCCTGCGGCGATCTCCTCGCCGGGCAGCACCCCGTCCGTCATGGCCGCCGTGCAGCTGCACGCCGCCTGAATGTGGTCCAGCGTCAGCGCCGCGCCAGTGTCGTTTTTCACAGCAAAGTCATACTGGATCGGCTCGGTCCGCGCAAGGCTCAGGGTTCCAAAATCATGGATCGCGACGCCCGG
>NZ_JBDSQY010000372.1:0-2677 GCF_039929585.1 Capsulimonas sp. | reverse complement strand
GGCAGCGCCAACCTGCATAACATTGGCGTCTTTCTGCAAAATGAGCTTCAGGTGCCCGTGATCGTGGCGGACCCATTCGCCAGCATGCAGGTCACATCCAAGCATTACGATCCTCAGTACCTTCAATCGATCGCTTCGTCGTTCGCCGTGGCCTTCGGACTCGCGGCTCGCGAGGCTGTGTTCAATGCAAACCCGTTGCCCAAGAAACCACGGCGCCCATTGGTGAGCCGCAAGGCGGCCGATCCGATCGACACCACCAATCCGCCGATGTCTTAAAATAGGCGCGCTCATCCCGGCGTTTTCCGGACATCCGTGATAAACGCCTTTGGGGAGCTGCGAAAAGAACAAGTATGCTTCGAGTAAATTTACTTCCTGGATATGTCGCCCAGCGGCGAATGACGCGAAATCTGACAGCGGTCTTCTCCGCCCTGTTTTTGACGGCGGTGGTTACGCTTTCAGGCGCCACATTCTTCTTCCTCGTTCCCGCGCAGAAGTATATGGAGAACGAAGCCGCGAAAGCGGAAGCGCTGAAGCAGCAAACGGACACCGCGAAGTCCGGCGCGTCTTCAGTGCGAACCGCGATCGCTCCTACCGAAGCGAAATTGCAGTTCGTTGTGGACGCGAGAAATTACAACAAAGAGTGGGCTCGCCTCTACGACACGGTGGCGCGGTATACGGATCCGAAAATGATCTATACCGACGCCACGGTGAGCGGCACAGCGCTGAGCATCAAAGCGTATGCGCCAAGCATTGCCGAAGTAGGTCGGTATCTGGAAGCGATCTATAAGGAACCGGATTTTCAGACGGTTTCGATCGACAAACTTCCTGGTTACCCGGAAGCGGTCGTCAACAAGTATTACCTGGACGGTCAGCTCGTCGGTATCGGCGCTCCGCCCGTAGCGATCCCCGGCCTGCCGGGCGCGGCGGGCGCGGGTGGGGGAGCTTCCAGTGGTTATCCGGGCAGCGGTGGCGGCAGGTCTGCTGGCGGGCCAACCCCTGGCCTTTCCGGCGGTCGTGGCGGTGGCGGCATTCCTGGCGGCGGCGGTGGTGGAGCCACTACTCTTAATATCGATCCGGAAAACCTGACTGGGGAGCGCGTGGCGACACTGGACTCCATTATGGCGAACCAGGTCAACCCGATTGGAACCCCTGCGCAGATCCAGCGTCAGTATGCAAGGGCCATCAGTCGCATCCGTGTCAAGCAGGAGCCTAAAGGGTTTGGCGTTACGATTACGGCGGAATTGAAGAAGCCTCTGACTCCTCCGGCGCTGCCGGGCGGGGCGGGCGCCGCGCCGGCGACGGGCGGTTTCCCAGGAGCCTTTCCGGGTGGCGGCCCTGGTGGCTTCCCCGGCGGCGGCCCTGGAGCTGGTCGTCCGGTTTCTGCAGGTTAGTTAAGGGCTGAACATGCGATTAACACGAATTACGCCGCTGGTAGTGGCAATTATCGGTAGCGTCATGACAATTGCGGCAATTGTCTTGATCTACTTCTTCTTGATCCAACCGATCCGTACGAAGACGGATGAGGCCAGCGCGCGCCGCGAGGCTGCGGTGGGCGCCGGCGGCACGCAGAACGACGTCACTAAGGCGAAGGCGGATCTGGTGAACGCGACCGTGCAGGCGAAGGCGACTACGGTGGCGTGGCATGGCAAGGAAGTTGCGCTGATGCCTCCGTTTGACGTCAGCAAGCGCTATAGTGCGTGGCGTCAGCTGTCGCACGAACTTTCGGAAAACCTTGGGCCTTCTCTGGAGCGCTGGATGGCGCGCTCGGGTGTGGTGCAGCTTTCGAGCATCTCGATCGCGCCTCCGCCCAGCAGCCCGAACGACATTACGGGAGCGCCGCTTGTGATCCCTGTGTCAGGGTCCGACGGAGCCATGTCGGTTGAAGGCGATTTTCGCCGCATTCTCGCGCATCTGGTGAAGTGGAACGACTTCAACCGCCTTGTCATGATCGACAAAGTCGAACTGCACGGAAACAGTCCGTTTATGCAGTGTAAGTACAATGCATCGGTAATTATCTTCCCGCAGAATCCGACGACAGTCGCCGCTCCTGTCACATCGGCCGGTACAGGCGCAGCCGCTGGAGCAGCTGGAGGCTTTGGCGGCGGCCCCGGTGGATATCCCGGCGCAGGCGGGGGGCGTCCTGGAGGCGGTCCCGGCGTTTATCCTGGCGCGAGTGGTGGAAGAAGTTTCCCCGGCGCTCCTGGCGGCTAAACACGGCTGAAATTTAGGTAAAGCATAACATTATGAACTGGATCAAAGATAAGAAGAATTTGCCGATTGTCGCCGGACTCGCCGGATTGGTCATCGTCATCGCTGGGGTTGCGATTTTCATGACTATGAATGCGAACACCCAGACTCCGATCACCTCTGCGCCTTCGCCTGGTGCTTCCGGTTATCCGGGAGCGCCGGGGAGACCCGGCGCTCCGGGGTCACCCTATCCTGGCGCTCCCGCTGCTCCCGGTGCTTATCCGGGGCCTCCTGGTGCTCCTAGTGGTTATCCTGGCGCTCCCAGTGGTTCTCTCGGCGCCACCAGTTCATTTGGAGGCGCTCCCGGCGCCCCCGGCAGTGGATATGGTCCCGCCGTTCCTGGATCTCAAACCGGCGCCTATCTTGGCGCGCCGGGTAAGCCCGGAACGTTGGGTACGCCGAAGCCGCCAATCGTGACGGCTCAGACCGT
>NZ_JBDSQY010000371.1:0-16107 GCF_039929585.1 Capsulimonas sp. | reverse complement strand
CGTTCCGGAAGCGCTGCCAACAGCCGTCTGGATCAACCCGCCTGCCCAAAAGGAGGACGAAGAGTTAGGCGACGATCGGCGCGAAAAATAATGGACCAAGTTGTCTCAAACTATTGACACGTTCCGAGCTCCATGCAGCCTTTCGCCGTAAGCTGCGCCCCCGGCCATAACTCAGAAGCCTGCGCGCGGTTTGCCGCCGCTCCCTCCAAATTCTTCGTCCCCTCCAGGCATTCCGCAAGACGGCTGTGAACGATGGTTCGAAACGTGGAATTACTGGGATGGGAAAGCAGAGAAGTGTAGAGCGCCGCCGCATCGTCGTACCGGCGCGTCAGTCGGTAAGCATTGGCAAGCCGAAACCGCGTCTGCCGGTTGGCAGTGACGCCACCGATCGCGGGAAGCGCTGTCAAGCGCTCTAGGCAGCGGACCGCATGCGGGTTTTCATAGTGTGGAGAATTGGACAGTTTGTGAATGTAATAGTCCGGAAGCCAATAAAACGTAATCCGGTGATACAAGAAAGTTACGCCCAAAATGCCAGTAATAAGATAGGCTAATAAGATCATTGTGACGCTCCTCAATTCATCCCCGATTGTACCTGGTAGGCATTCCAATGAACTCCTATTCCTCTTGGCGAAATTAGGGACTAATCCCACCGTTTCATGATCTGCTCTACAATCTGCGGAATGATGAAAATCATCGGGCCGGCAATGAGAAACATGATCACGCCATCGGGCCAGGTCCGTACGAAAAACGACGCGCACAGCACCAACTGGCCCATTCCGCGCAGGAACGCTGCCGCACGCTCCGAGCGTTTGTTGCCACTGTCGGCGCGCGCGTCCCAGAAGTTGACAACAGCGCACGGCCACCAAAAACAGGAAAGCCAGACTGGGACGAATTGCGCTCCGTGGTGATGGATTAGCAGCGCCGTCACCCCAAACATAAACGCCAAAATCACCAGCACTCCCGCCAGCGCGCAGCCAAATTCCGTCCTCATGAAATCCCTCAGTCCTTTAAGTGTTTATTTAACACATACTGTATTGGAGTAAACGACGGAACGGCGATTTGGTTGCGCGCTTTTCGTATTTGTGGGAAAGATAAGGCTGGGATACTGACGTTTGTCGAAACTTGGAGAAATATGACGCCCATTGTGCTCATTCCTGGATTGCTCTGTTCAGCGGAGGCTTTTGCGCCTCAAGTCGCCGCCTTGTGGCCCTATGGGCCGGTCACCCTCGCCTCCACGCTGGAAGGGGAAACCATCGCGGAGATCGCCGCCAATATTCTCGCGTCGGCGCCGCCGCGCTTTGCGCTCGCCGGCATCTCCATGGGCGGTTACATTTGTCTGGAGATCATGCGGCAGGCGCCGGAGCGTGTGATCAAACTGGCGCTGCTGAGCACTTCGGCACGTCCCGATACGCCCGAGCAAATTGCGCCGCGCCGAGCGTTGGTCGCGAAGGCCCGATCCAGCGATTTTCCCGCGCTGCTGGCCATGGCGCTGGGCGCGATCCTGCATCCGGCGCATCAGAACGACCCAGCCCTACGCGAAATCAATGTGCGCATGGGGCTGACGGTAGGTTTGGAGGGATTCGCGCGTCAGACGGAGGCGGTAATCGGGCGGATCGACAGCCGACCCAGTCTTTCGGCCATCTCCGTCCCAACCCTCGTCCTTGCCGGGGACCGTGATCCTTTGATGCCGGCGGACAGTTCAGAAGAGATGGCGGCGGCGATTCCGAACGCTCGGCTCGTGGTTGTGACCGAATGTGGTCATGCGTCAACACTCGAACAGCCGGAAGCCGTCAACCGCGCCTTGATCGAGTGGATTACGGACTGAGCATGAGAACTCTGATTTCATAACTGGGTATCGTAGTGACCTGACGCTTTCTGAGTAAATATTGGCGATTGTCGAAACCGGGCGTCAAAATCCACGTTGTGGATATATGCTGACATCCGAACGCTCGTTGCCGATCCTCCGCCCTGACTTCTGGCGCAACTTCTCCGCCCGCCGGCGCGACTGGCTGGGCCTTTGCGCCTTGCTTATCGTCATCTTTGCCTTTCCCATTCGCACGAATATTGGGCGCGAACTTACGGTCGCTCTGGCGCTGATCGTTTGGGTGGGAGGGCTTGCGTTGTTCTGGCGCATTAAGTCGGCGCGTGTTGCTGGGATCGCCTTGGTGATATTCGTTTTAGCGGTTGGGCTGGGGCCGGGGCGGCGGTCGGACGCGCGGGGGCTGCGCGGGGAATATGTTCGCAGTCTGCGTTCGTATCTGGGGACGAAGTATGTTTGGGGCGGGGAGAATCGATTGGGGATCGACTGCTCCGGGCTGGTGCGGGCGGGGATGATCGACGCGTCGTTTCGGCGGGGCGTGGCGACGGGGAATTTGGCGCTGGTTCGGCGAAGCGTGGGTCTCTGGTGGACCGATGCGAGCGCGGCGCGGCTGGGAGAAGGGTATGGCGGGCGCACAGCGCTCGTCTGCGAAACGGAAAGCTTGCGGGAATTGGATTATTCGCGGTTGAGACCGGGAGATATCGCGGTGACGAGCGGCGGTGCGCATACGATGGCGTACCTGGGAAGCCGCCAGTGGATTGAGGCCGATCCGAGCGCGTTGGTCGGGGATAAGGTCATTCAGATCAGCCCCGATGGGGGACGGAGCGCCTGGCTGGATGTCCCCATGCGCATTCTGCGCTGGACAGATTTGGAGTAAGAGGAAAAATCGGTCGTGGTGAATGTATTTGTTGCGGCGCATGCGGTATAGTCACTTTGGCATGGAATTTGCCCGCATCGATATCAGGGATGGTTTGCCCAAAGTCCGCCGCTGAGCCTCGCGCGCGATCTATGGCAATGGCCGCCTGCGCCGCGGTAAGACAACATTCACGACTTCCGGGAGAACTTATTGAGCAAGACTTACTATCAGAGCCTCGACTTATGGAGAGGCCTGGCCTGTCTGTGGGTCGTGATGATGCACGCCTGCGCGCCGGCGCTCGCAACGCAATTTCCGAACCTCAAGCACAACCCGCTTTACGCCGTGAGCCTGTACGGGTTTCTGGGCGTGCAGATGTTCTTTGTGATTTCGGGATATTGTATCGTACAGGCGGCGGCCAGCGCGATGCGCAAAGATTCGCCGTTCAAGACGTTTGTGCGCGCGCGTGTTCGGCGTATCTATCCGCCGTATATTGTGGCTGCGATCCTGTCGATCCTGCTTTCCGCCGCCGCTGGTTACCTGGTGGCGAAGGGCGTGTTCAAAGGCAGCTCGTTGGCCTCCGCCGATGTGCTGCACCAGGGGCCGCTTTACTTCTTCGCTCAGGCGACGCTCACCCAGTTCGTATTTCACAAAGACCCGGTCCTGGTTCCCTTCTGGACACTCTGCTATGAGGCCGCGTTTTACTTGATCGTGGGGCTCTTTCTGCTTATCCCGAAGGCGCGCATCACCGAGCGCCTTATGCTCAATGGGCTGCATGCGCTGACCTTTGCGTCTCTTGTCTATCTGATTGCGGTCCCGTTCCACCATTTTTATCCGCTGGATCTCTGGCCGGTGTTCGGGCTGGGCGGAATGGTCTACGATATTCTCAAGCATCCTGAAAGCAAGCTGCCGAAGGCGTTCTTTGGCGTCGCCGCCGCGCTGTTTCTGGTCTTTGGGTTCCTGCACGAGCACATCGGCCAAGAAGGCGACACGCTGATGAGCAGCCGTCTGATGTTCTTTGTCGGGCTAGCCTCCGCGTCCATGCTGCTCCTGCTGAACCGTTTCGACGCAAAGATCGCCCAGACAAAGGCGCTCCAGCCGTTCTTTGCGCTGGGCCGAATCTCCTACAGCCTGTATCTGACAAACTTCCTCGCCCTCGGTTTTCTTGCGCAGATCCAAAAACGATTGCATATCTCCGAAACCCTCTTCACTCCCTTCTTCTTTCTCAGCGTGCTCCTCGCGATCGCTTTTGCGTATGTCTTCTATCGATTATTCGAAAAGCCCTACCTGAACCAACGCAAACCGGTATCGACGGACGAAGCCCGCAGCGCCGCACCCGAAGTCGCCGCTGTCTCTTCCTGAGCGCTTCTTAAAATAACGCCTCGCCAGGCCCGGCGCCTGGCGAACGCAAATCGGTTCGCCCAAAAATAAATACGGCCCCTAATCAAATTTGCTTGACTCTTTTAGTTAGCCGCCGTATAATAAGTCTACTTATGGGAAAAGAAACGCCGACGCTCAAAGCTCCTTTGAAGGAGGAGCTGCTCCGAAAGATCGTGCAGCGCTATCCGGATCTGGATTCCAGTGCGATGGAGGCTGTCAACGCCATCAAGCACACGCAAAAAGCGCTGAGTTTCGCGCTCAATGCGCCGCTGGAGGAGTATGGCCTTTCGGAAGGCAAGTTCTTCGTGCTGTGTTATCTGTTCACTGAGGAGCTGTTGGAGCATGAGGCGCCCGGGCCGTCGGATATCGCGGATAACTTAGGCGTGACGCGCGCCACGATCACGGGGCTGCTGGATGGCTTGGAGCGGGATGGATATTTGGAACGGCGTCATTGCAGCGAGGATCGGCGCACGCTGGCGATCAGCATGACGGGCAAAGCACACAGTTTTTTGGAAGACTACATGCCCGGCACCTTGCGGACGATCAAGGATATGTTGGAGCCGCTGGACGAAGCGGAGCGTCAGGAGTTGGTTCGGCTGCTGTCCAAGATCAAAGGGGTTCAGCCGCCTTTCCAATGTGAGTACTGAAGAAGGCCGCCGATCATAAACCATCGGCGGCAAAATTGTCGACTGTGTAATTAGCCGCCTTATAATATTGCGAGTGTCGCGAAGAGCGCCATTTGCAGATAACTTTGCGTCGAAATGTAGTTAGGTGTCTGATCATCAGCCGCCTGAGGTTCTGAGGGAAATCGACATGATACAAGAAATGGGACGTGAGTGCGGCGTCTTGGAAGCCGGTCTGTGGGAGCGGGCGGAGCGCTATCAAGGCGCGAAGGTCGTTCTGCTGTCGGCGGAAGAGGGGATCGAATTGAAAGAAGCGACGGCGGAGTTCGCGGCGGCGCGCGCCGAACTGCGTTCCGCGCTGGAGGAGATCTGGCCGGATCGGGAAGGGCGAGGCGGCAACTATGGAGAATAGCCCTGCAATGGTAGGCGGCGCCCGGGGGAAACTCGGTCGCAAACACGGCGCCGCCGAAGCGGCCGCGATTAACTTTCGATACCGCTGGCTGATCCTCGGCGGCTTGATCCTGGCGGCGGCCATGGAGGTGCTCGACACCACCATCGTCAATGTCGCGCAGGCGCAGATGGCCGGGAATTTGGGCGCCACCACGCAGGATATTGCCTGGGTGTCCACCGGATACATCCTGGCGAATGTCGTCGTTCTTCCAATGACGGCCTTCTTAACGGCTCGCTTTGGACGAAAAAATTACCTGACCGCCTCGATCATGATCTTCACGATCGCGTCTTTCTTCTGCGGCGCAAGCCACAGTCTGGGCGAGATCGTCATCTGGCGTATTCTGCAAGGCGCGGCTGGCGCGGCGTTGATCTCCACGGCGCAGGCGAGTCTGGTTCAGGTTTTTCCACCGGAAGAGCAACCCATCGTCCAGCCGCTGTTCCTGATGGGCTTGGTCGTGGCGCCGACGATCGGACCGTCCCTGGGCGGCTGGCTGACGGATGTCGCGTCCTGGCACTGGTGCTTCTTCATTAACATTCCGCTGGGCGCGCTGGCCGGCTTTATCGTCTTCGCGTTTCTCCACGATACGGAGGCGCCGCGCAGCGATGAACCCGTCGATTGGGCGGGCGTCGGCCTGCTCACCGTGGGCCTTGGGACGCTGCAGTATGTCCTGGAGGAAGGGGAGCGCAACGACTGGTTCGCCGATCCGTCAATTTTCCGTCTTACTGTGATTTCCGCGCTCAGCCTGATCGCGCTGGTCGTCTGGCAGCTTTCGCCGCGCAATACGCATCCGGTCATGAACCTGCGTGTCTTAAAGAATGGATCGCTGACGGCGGGCATCATTCTGTTCGTCTCCGTCGGCTTCGGCCTTTATGGAGTGTCATACATGTATCCGCTGCTCGCTCAGACGGTGCAGGGAATGACGGCGTACCAGACAGGAATGGCGATGCTTCCGGGGGGAATCGCGACGGCGTTCAGTATCGTCTTCTGCGGCGTCATCAGCAGCGATCCAAAATCCAAGATCGATGCTCGGTTTCTCACGCTGCTGGGGATCGGCTTCTCAGTAACGGCGATGTGGATGTTTATGCGTCTGACCTCGCAGTCCAGCGTCGGCGACACCTTCTGGCCTCTGCTGATCCGAGGCGTCTCTATCGGCTTCCTGTTCGTGCCGGTCAACACGCTGGCGATCGGTAACCTCAAGCCCGCCGAAGTCAATCAGGGCGTGGGGTTGCTGGGCCTTGCCCGACAACTCGGCGGCTCCATCGGCATCGCTATGCTGGCGACATATTTGAACTCACAGATCCACGTCAACAGAGCTCATCTTGTGAACAACGCCAACACGGCCAACCCGGCGTTCAACGAACGTCTCGCCGGTCTCCAACACATGCTCACAATGAACGGCTACGGCGTGACCGAGGCGTACCAGGGCGCCTTGCATATTGTGGATCAAACGCTGATGCGTCAGGCGACCATGCTCTCCTACAACCACACGTTCCTGTTCATCATGTTCGTGAGCATTGCGACGATCCCGACGCTGTTCCTGCTGCGCAAGCCCAAGGCCGGCGCCGCGCCGACGGCGATGCATTAGGGTTGGGTCCCTATTTCCCGCTCGCTGAGGCGCCGGCGGTTTCAACCGCCGGCGCCTCAGCCTTGGCAATCATCAGGTCAACGCAGGAAATCGCCATCCCGCACGCTAATGGACTCCCATGAAACTCCGCTCCCCGCGAACCACCTCCCTCCTCGTACTGTTTCTTTGCTCCTTCACACTCCAAGCCCAGGCGCAGTCGCTTCCCAAGTCCGCGCGGCCCAAAATCGGCGTGGCGATGTCCGGCGGGGCGGCGCTG
Source organism: Capsulimonas sp. (assembly GCF_039929585.1). Taxonomy (NCBI): domain Bacteria; kingdom Bacillati; phylum Armatimonadota; class Armatimonadia; order Capsulimonadales; family Capsulimonadaceae; genus Capsulimonas; species Capsulimonas sp. The sequence continues at coordinate 9,140 of NZ_JBDSQY010000371.1, read as the reverse complement.
GGGCTGGCGCATGTGGGGGTGCTAATGTGGTTCGACGAGCACCATATCCCGATTGACGACATCGCGGGAACGAGCATGGGGGCTCTGGTCGGCGGGGCGTATGCGTCGGGAATGTCGCCGGAAGAGATCCGCAAGCTTCTCTCGGAAGTGAACTGGACCGAAACGCTCAGCGCGTCGCCGCCGTACCAGTCACTGACGTTTCGTCGGCGCGAGGATGCGCATGATTTTCCGAACGGCTTGCAGTTTGGCTGGCGCGGCGGGATCGCGCTGCCGAGTGGCGTGAACCCGGGGCAGCCCATCGGTCTCATCTTCAGCCGCATCTGTCTGCCGTACCCCTCGCTGGAAAGTTTTAACGAGCTGCCCACGCCGTTTATGTGCGTTGCAACGGATCTGGAAAAGGGGGAATCGCTTTCGCTGACCAGCGGGTCATTGGAAACGGCCTTGCGCGCGACCATGGCGATTCCCGGTTACTTTACGCCGGTTTCGCGCAGCGACAAGCTGCTCGCCGACGGCGGCTTCCTGAACAATCTGCCGACCAAGCAGGTGAAGGCGATGGGCGCGGATATCGTGGTCGCGGTCGATTTGCAGCAGCCGCTGCTGGAGAAGTCCGCGCTGACGTCGCTGATCGACGTCCTGGGCCAGGTGGCCGCGATCACGATCGTGAACAACCAGCGTCAGAGCCTCCAGCAGGCCGACGTGATCGTATCCCCGGACCTCGGCAATCTTGGCCTGTTCGACTTTGTGAAAGTCGATGCCTTTATCAAACAAGGCTACGACGCCGCCCAGAGCAAGGCGGCTATTCTCCAACGGCTTTCGGTGAGCGACGACGAGTGGCGGGAGTATCTCGCCGCGCGCGCCGGCCGTCGCCGCGCCGCCGCCCTCCGTCCGGCTTTTATCGACATTGCCGGCGTGTCCGGCGCCGAAGCGGAGCGACTCCACGACCGCCTCCAGAAGTATGCCGGCAAGCCGCTCGACCCTCCAGATTTCGAAGCGGCCCTGACGGATGCGACGGGCAGTGGAATGTACGATAGTCTCAGCTACGAGCGAGCATCGCGGGGCGGCGCGGAGGGTCTGCTCGTTCGCGCGGTGAAGAAGGGCAACGGTCCGCCGTTCGTCAATCTGGGCGTGGAGATCAACGGCGCCGAGCGTGACAACATCCAGACCACATTTGCCGCGCGCCTCACCACCATGGCGTCGGGCGGCGACGAAGTCCGCACAGACCTGCGCCTGGGGAGCGATACGTCTCTTGCCTCCGAATACTATCACACATTCGCCAATGGCCGCTTTTTCCTCGCCCCTCGCGTCTTCGCGCAGGACCTCAACCAGAACCTTTATGCCGGAGGATCGGAGTTGACTCTGGCGAAACGCCGCACTGCAGGCGTCGGCCTGGACTTGGGATACAAGCCCAACCGCAACTCCGAGCTTCGCTTCGGCCTCACCGCCAGCCGTTTCGACGAAGACATCCACGGCGGCGGTCCCGCCGACCAGCGTCGTTTCCACGGCTATGTCGTCGAACCGTCGCTGCGATATACCTACGACAGACTGAACGCCGCCCTGTCCCCCACCAGCGGCGTGCGCGTGGACGCCGCCGTCCACAGCTACCTCAAAGCCCCGGGCGCGCCAAAGCCTTTCCAAATGGCGGAGATCCGTGTTGAGCGCTTCATTCCGTGGGGCGGCCATGGCAGCCTGTTCACCGTCGGCGAGGGCGGCTCATCCTTTGGCGCCCGCGTCCCGGTCCCGCAAAAATACTTGCTCGGCGGCCCGCTGCGCCTGGGCGCCTACGGCCAGAACGAGTTCCAGGGCAACGCTTACTTCCAGCTCACCGGCGGCTACCTCTACCGCCTGATCGACCTCCCCGCGCCCCTCAGCACCCGCGTCCAATTCGGCGGCTGGTACGAATACGGTGAAATCGCCGACACAGGATCAAGCAGCATCCGCCGCCAGGATATCTCCATCGGCAGCCTCCTGGAGACTCCCTTGGGGCCAGTGGTCGTAGGGTACAGCATCGGCGAACAGGGCCGGCGCAATCTTTACTTTGCCGTGGGAACGCTGTTTTAGAATCCCCTGGGCGCCGGCGGCCATACATTGTCTTGAGGAGCCAAGGGAGCCATGGCGGCCTCCTGTCGCAGTCGAGCGGCTCTCCGGTTCCATGAGTAAACGACAGGGCGCCAGATTATGAGATAGGCGATGCCGGCGCCCACAGGCAGCCACCACATTTGATTGATCATGGAAACTGAAAACCTTGCGGATGGCCACACGCCGTAGTCATTGTAATAAAACACAGACGGTATCAATGCGATTGCCAGCACTGACGCCATTAAGATGAGCAAGATACTGAGCGAGCATATTTGGAGAGAGAGCTTCACTCCAATGTTCGCCGTCTTTGCCGGCCGCAAGAATTCCAGCGGCCACCAGGTTAAGTCGGTTATCTTATTGATCAGCGTCTCGGTACTATTTCCCATTCTCATCTTTCTCGGTCATTGTATATCGTTATATGACCTTGGAAGCCAGAAAAAGTTGCGCTCACGAATGAAAACCGTGTGAATATTGGAAGTGTTAGTCTTATCTACCATGCCTCGAAAACGTGATGACGGTCTTTTGGACGTTCTCTTCGAACTTCTCAGTCGCGGCCCACTGTGGCTGCCGTTTCTTCTTGCCGCCATCGTGTACGGTGGATCTTTCGCCGTTTCTCAGCGATCGGACTGGCCTACTGTGATGACGGCCTTTGCCATCTTTTTCGCTGCGGCAGGGCTGATCATTGTCGTGCAGCGTTCGCGCCGGCGGGCGCTGCTGGACAATCAAAAAAGTCTTGAGACCATTCGCAGCTTGAGCTGGCCCAATTTCGAGCGCCTTGTTGGCGAGGCTTATCGACGGCAGGGATACAGCGTTGAGGAACTAGGAGGCTCTGGACCGGATGGCGGGGTGGATCTACTGCTGCTGCGCAGCGGTGAGAAAGTCGTTGTCCAGTGTAAGCGTTGGAAAAATCGGACGGTGGATGTGCGGATCGTGCGTGAGATTTATGGCGTAATGGTGGCGGAAGGAGCGACCGCAGCCATTGTGGTTTCGTCTGGTCGATACACCGCGCCCGCAATGGATTTCGCGCGCGGCAAGCCGCTGACACTGGTGGACGGTGACGCGCTGCTGGCGCTTATTCGGAATGTGCAGGTGGATGCATCGCCAGCCACTCCATTCAATCCCATAACCCCGATGGAACCTCCGGCAGCCATTCCGACATCGGATCGTTGCCCAAATTGCGGGGGCGAGATGGTTCGGCGTACGGCGCGAAAGGGACCGAACGCAGGGGCGGAGTTTTGGGGCTGCTCACAATATCCTCAGTGTCGGGGGACGCGGGCTGTGTGAGATTGGTGAACTAATGAGGAACGCTTGTGAGGCTTTAATTTTGCCTTAACATTTCCATGGTAGCATGGGTGATAAGCTGTCCGCCGATTGGCTGGACGCTTCGGACACTTTTCAAGAATGGGAATCAAAGCCAATGACGCTGCTCGATCGACGGGATTTTCTTCGCCGCTCCGCCGCCCTTGCCGCTGGCGTCACTTTTGCGCCGCTGCTGAGCGGCCAGCGCTTCGCCGTCGCCGAGCCGGGAGCGCCGGTGAGCGGGACGTTCGCGGAGGGTGTGGTCTTTCACGATCGTAGTGGGAGCGGCGTGCGAAAGCCGGGAGATGAAGGAATCAAAGGCGTTCTCGTTTCCAATGGGCGAGATGTGGTGAAGACGGATTCCAACGGCCGGTATCGGCTTCCGGTGGAGGACGAGGCGATTATCTTTGTGATCAAGCCGTCTGGGTGGGCGCTGCCTGTCAACGAGCATAATCTGGTTCGCCGCCATTATCTCCATCGGCCCAATGGCTCGCCCAAGTCCGAGTATCCCGGGATCGCGCCGACCGGGCCACTGCCGGCGTCGGTAGACTTTCCGCTGCTTCCCAGCAAAGAGCCAAGCAAGTTTCGCATGGTTCTGTTCGGCGATCCGCAGCCGCGCGATCAAAAGGAAGTCGATTACATCGCCCATGACGTGGTTGAGGATCTGATTGGCGTCGATGCCGCGTTTGGTCTGAGCCTCGGCGATATTATGTTCGACGATCTGTCGCTCTACGAGAGCCTGAACTCAGTTATCGCTACAATCGGTCTGCCATGGCACAACCTGCGCGGCAACCACGATGTGAACTATGACTCCGTGGACAATCAGCACTCTGGTGAAACGTACAAGAGCTTCTACGGCCCCACATATTATGCCTTCGATTACGGCCAGGTCCACTTTCTCATCCTCGACGATGTGACCTACGAGGGGGCGGCGGCGCACAGATACCATGGCGAGCTGGGCCAGACACAGCTGGACTTCATCAAGAACGACCTGGCCTTCGTCCCCAAGGACAAGCTGGTGGTGGTGGCGATGCACATTCCCCTGACCGGCGTTCACGATCGCGAGGCCCTCTACCGATTGCTGGAAGACCGCCCGCACGCTATGTCCATCTCCGCCCATACCCATTTCCATCAGCATATGTTTCTGGAGGCCAAGGACGGCTGGCGCGGCGCGCAGCCCCACCATCACTTCAATCACGCCACGGTTTGCGGATGCTGGTGGTCGGGCGCGCCGGACGAAATGGGCATTCCGCACGCCACGATGACCGACGGCGGTCCGAACGGCTACTCCTTCATCGACTTCGACGGACCGAAGTATTCGGTGGAATTCCATCCCGCCCGCCGGCTGCCGACGGATCAGATGAACATCTACACGCCGGACGGCGTGACCTCGGCGAACTCCGGCGATACTGATGTTCTGGTCAACGTCTACGCCGGATCGCCGCGATCCGTGGTGGAGATGAAGGTTGGTAAGCATTCGGATTGGTCACCCATGCGCCCGACCGTCACCGAAGATCCATACTACGTAAATCTCAAGAAGGCCGAGGCTGGCCCCAATCCTCCGCCCGGTATTTCGCTTCCCGATACGGGCAAAACGGATCATATCTGGACCGCCAAGCTGCCGGCGGGATTGCCAAAGGGCACGCATCTGGCGCAGGTGCGCACCACGGATATGTTCGGACACACTTACACCGGACGCCGGATTATCACGGTAGGGTAGAGCGCGGACATGCTTACGGAAGCGTTAATACTGACTTAACATTTTTACGGTAGGATTAAGTATGGCTGCCTGCCGATTGGTTCTGGCGTACGCCGAATACTCTTCAATGATGGAAATTTACGCCAATGACGTTTCTTGACCGCCGTGATTTTCTTCGACGATCCGCCGCCCTTGCCGCCGGCGTCACACTCGCGCCGCTGCTGGGTGGCGAGCGCTTCGCCGCCGCTCAGGGCGCGGCTCCTAACGCCGGGAACTTCGCCGAAGGCTATGTCTTCCATGACCGCGACGGGAGCGGCGTGCGAAAGCCGGGCGACGTGGGCGTCAAGGGCGTTCTCGTCTCCAACGGCCGGGATGTGGTGAAGACGGATTCGAACGGCTGGTACCGGCTGCCGGTGGAGGACGAGGCGATTATCTTTGTGATCAAGCCGTATGGGTGGGCGCTGCCTGTCAACGATCATAATCTGGTTCGCCGCCATTATCTCCATCGGCCCAAAGGCTCGCCCAAGTCCGAGTATCCCGGGATCGCGCCGACCGGGCCGCTTCCGGCGTCGGTAGACTTTCCGCTGCTTCCCAGCAAAGAGCCAAGCAAGTTTCGCATGGTCCTGTTCGGTGATCCGCAGCCGCGCGATCAAAAGGAAGTCGATTACATCGCCCATGACGTGGTTGAGGATCTGATCGGAGTGGACGCCGCGTTTGGTCTGAGCCTGGGCGATATCATGTACGACGACCTTTCGCTTTACGATAGCCTCAACGCCACCATCGCGAAGATCGGCCTGCCGTGGCATAACCTGCGCGGCAACCACGATATGAACTATGAGGCGGCGGACACGACATATTGTTCGGAAACGTTCAAAAGCGTCTTTGGTCCGACTTATTACGCCTTCGATTATGGGCAGGTCCACTTTGTCGTTTTGGACAACGTCCATTACGAAGGCCCGGAGCATCGCAGTTTCCATGGCGAGCTGGGCGCGACGCAGCTTGAGTTTATCAAGAACGACCTCGCCTTCGTCCCCAAAGACAAATTGGTCGTCGTTGCGATGCATATGCCGCTGACCGTTGTCTCGGATCGTGAGAACCTGTATCGGCTGCTGGAGGATCGGCCGCATGCGCTGTCTATCTCCGCGCATACCCATGTCCATCAGCATCTTTTCCTGGACGCCAAGGACGGCTGGCGCGGCGCGCAGCCGCATCATCACTTCAACCACGCCACAGTGTGCGGCTGCTGGTGGCAAGGCGCCCCGGACGAAATGGGTATCCCGCATACCACGATGACCGACGGCGGTCCGAACGGCTACTCCTTCATCACCTTCGACGGGCTGAAGTACTCGGTAGACTTCCACCCGGCCCGTCGTCTGCCGACGGATCAGATGCATATCTCGACCCCGGACATCGTGACGCCGGCAAGCTCGGGCGGCGCCGATGTGCTGGTCAATATTTACGCAGGCTCCCCCCGATCCGTGGTGGAGATGCGTGTGGATGGGCGATCCGATTGGGCGCCGATGCAGGCGACCTTTATCGAAGATCCGTACTTCGTGAAGATGAAGCAGGCTGAGGCTGGCCCCAAGCCGCCTCCCGGGCTTCCGCTCGACGACGCCACCAAAACCGATCACATCTGGACGGCGAAGCTGCCCGCAGGGCTGCCCACGGGCACGCATCTGGTGCAGGTGCGCACGACGGATATGTTCGGACACACTTACACCGGACGCCGAATCTTATTAGTCTCCTAAGCCTCAGCCCTCTCCTGCAAACGTGCAGGAGAGGGCTCCTCTGTCTTCATTTTTCGTCTTCACAATTCGTACACACTTTGATCCCTTAGTGGCGGATATCTTGGCTACCTCCTCACGAAGCCGCACAGATAATTCCAAATTGGTTGACGAAGTTAATTTTTGATCGGGTTCTCTCTGTCTTGCTGTATAATATTCCCCAGTGGACGCTTCACGCCGCTTGGCCCTAAAGAGAGGTTTCCCGATGAACATATTGATGATCGCCGTCGCGGGCTTGATAATCTTCAGCCTCGCCGCAGCGCCCTCCGAAGGCGCGCCGAAGAGCCCGATTGAGGCGGACGCGCAGCTCACCCAGTTGCCCGGTGAATTTTCGTTCACCGAGGGGCCGGCGGCGGATGCGAACGGCGATGTCTACTTCACCGATCAGCCGAACGACAAGATCCTGCGCTGGACGGCGGGCGACGGCAAGATCGAGACCTGGATGGCGCCGAGCGGCCGCTCCAATGGTCTTTGCTTTGACAGCAAGGGAAACCTCTGGGCCTGCGCGGACAACGAAAATGAGCTGTGGCGGATCGATCGCGAGAAGAAGGTGACGAAGGTCGTGACTTCATACGGCGGCAAGCTGCTGAACGGTCCGAACGATGTCTGGATTCGCCCCAAAGACGCCGGAGTCTATCTCAGCGATCCGCTTTACAAGCGCGATTACTGGAAGCGGGGCGGCATGGAGCAAGCCGTCCAGGGCGTCTACTATCTTCCCAAGAATGGAACAGAGCTGACGCTGGTCGACGGCGACATGAAGCAGCCGAACGGACTGATCGGAACACCGGACGGCAAAACACTGTATGTAGCGGACATCGGCGACGGCAAAACTTACGCCTACGCGATCGGGCGCGATGGAGCGCTGAGTGAGCGTCGTCTCTTTTGTTCGATGGGCTCGGACGGGATGACCATCGACAGTGAAGGTAACGTCTATCTGACGGGCCGTGGAGTCACGGTGTTCGGCAAGGACGGCGTTCAAATCGCACACATCGATGTCCCCGAGAATTGGACTGGCAACGTCTGCTTTGGCGGCCATGACAAGCGCACCCTGTTTATCACGGCCAGCAAGCATGTCTACACGATCCGCATGCGCGTGCACGGCGTGGGCAGTCAGTAATCAGGGATCTTTGTCAATGGAGTTCGAATGAAGTCACGCCCTCTGCTCATTGGAGCTGTTGTTGGGATATTTGTCCTGTCCGTAATTGCCGTTGGTTATGTGGGAAGTCATTTGACCGGGAAACCAGATCGACTGCTGACCGGAGTGCAGTACAACCGGACTTGGAGTGAGGGGCAGAATTACTCTAGGAACGGCAACTACCTTGCTGCGATCCGTGAATACGATAAAATGGTGGCGCTGCGTCCCAATAAAGTCGATGGTTACACCTACCGGGCAATCGCCGAGGCTCAGGCGGGACTCTATGACAGGGCGGTGGAGGATAACACCACCGGCATTGAGCTGCTCACGCAGCGCCAAGGTATTGAAGAGCAGGGGAATGCGGCGGATGTGCTGGGAATGCCCTATCAGGACAAGCTTGCGACCGTGTCGGAAGTCCAGGCGCGGCTTTATCATAATCGCGGATACGTTTACGCCAGACGTGGCGAATTCGAGCGCGCGGTGCGGGATTTCAAACAAGCCGTCGCCCTGAAACCGGATGCGCCGGTGTATCATAGCTCGCTCTCGGATCTCTATCAGCACATGGGACAGTATGGACAGGATGTGGAGAACTGGAAAATCGCGACTGTGAGCGCGCCCGGCGATCCTGCCTCATGGACAAATTACGGCTGGTCTTTGTATTGTCTTGGTAACCTTCCCGAGGCGATGGAAGCCAATCGACACGCCGCTCAAATGAGCGTGGTGTCAGCAACCGCCCGCTACAACCTTGGGCTCCTTTACTCCGTCGAAGATCAGTGGGCGCAGGCCGAGCCGCTCTACCGCGAGGCGCTGGCGATCAACAATACGGATAAGCGGGAAAGAGCGCTGGGAAGAGTGCGGGACGCGATGAGAATGCATCCTCGCTCCCAGGCGCTGCGCAAGGCGGAGGCGCTGCTGAGCGCCTCGTAATTCTTTTGGGGGCGATCACGGAAGGAAACGCATTGCTCGCCGTGGTATAGTGGAACCGTACGTATCACAGTGGACGAGGGGGATACCCTTATGTGGATGTGCGACCGCTGCCAGTCGATCAACGAAGACAATGCTGGGATCTGCCCGCGCTGCGGCGCGGCGCCGCTTGCGTCGGGGGAGCGGCCGCCTCGCGCTGCCGCAGACGCGTCCCCGCCGCCCG
>NZ_JBDSQY010000370.1:0-3255 GCF_039929585.1 Capsulimonas sp. | reverse complement strand
CGGGCAAAGGCGCCGGCGAAGGCGGGGACGGCGCCGGTCAGGAAGGTCAGGGGGCCGGCGAAGGATCTGGGCAAGGAGCAGGAAAAGGGGCCGGACAAGGCGGAGAAGGAGCGGGTCAGGGTGCTGGCAAAGGCGCTGGGCAGGGGACAGGCGAAGGTGCGGGCAAGGGAGCCGGCCAAGGCGGAGGCGAGGGCGCGGGTAAAGGAGCAGGTGAAGGCGGCGGCGAAGGAGCAGGTAAGGGCGCTGGCGAAGGTGCGGGGCAAGGGGCCGGCCAGGGAGCGGGTAAAGGAGCCGGGCAGGGCGCGGGCCAGGGGACTGGCGACGGGGCCGGTCAGGGAACTGGCGATGGAAGCGGCAAAGGGACTGGCGAAGGCAAGGGAACGGGTGAAGGAAACGGCAAGGGGCAGGGCAGCGGCTCTGGTGAGGGCGATGGGAGCGGCGAAGCCGGTGAGGCGGGCGCGTTTGGGTCGCTGCAAGGCGAAGGCGGCGATGGCATTGGCGGAAGCGGCGACGATGGGATGGGGGAGGAAGGCCGAGACGACGGAGTGGAGCATAAGGATAGTCAGGTCGCCGAAGTCGCGGATCTGCCACCCGATGCTCCCATTGCCGGCCATACTGTCCCTGGCGCCCTTGTGCTGCCGCCCGCGCCTCCGGTCGGCGTCAGCAAGGGCAAGGACCCCACGCCGCGCAAGGTAAAGAATACCGTGATTAGCCCGCCCGGAGGCAAGACGGCAAAGGCGCCCCTCCGGACGGAGGACAAGCCCGCGCCGATGACGCCTCCCACGAAATCGCCGAAGCTGCAGAAGATGACCAAGGAGCCGGTCGGACAGCGCAACAAGACCGGACTTAAGCCGATCCCACTCGCGCTCACCATCGGTTCCGCCAGCGCCGCCGGGCAGATCCCGATGGCCGTAATGGTTCGGCCGCATCTGCCGCTTGGCGTACCCGGCGATGTGATCGATCCGCCGCAGCCGCCCGCGAAAGGCTCGCCCAAATCGCCATCTCTGCTGCCGGCGCATCAAGCCGTTCGGCCGGAAAAGACGGCGTCGGCGACAAAACCCCTTCAGCCCCAAAAGGCGACTCCGGTGAAGGGAGAAGCCCCACATCCAGCGGTGCTCCATTTCGCGCGCAACAGCCAGGGGATTCGAAACGGCGCGCTGCAGCCGCTGCCGGCGACGCCCGTCCCCAACAGCGACACGCTGGTCGGCGACGGCTCCGGTCTCAAGGGGGAATATTTCTCGGGACGCCAGTTCGATACATATGCGTTCACACGGGCCGATCCCAATGTCGCGTACCGCTGGATTACTACACCCACGCAGTCGCCTGGGCCCAAGATCCAGGCGTACAGCGACTATACGATCCGCTGGACCGGACGCATCGTTGCTCCCTATTCGGAGACTTACACGTTCTATGCGGCTGCCGACGACGGCGTGCGCATTTGGATCAACCACAAGCTTGTGATCGACGAGTGGTCGGCCAATAGCCTCACGCAGTTCTCCAACAAGTTCACGTTCCGCGCCGGCGAACAGTATCTGTTCAAGTGCGAGTACCTGGAGGTGGATGGCGGGGATGCGGCGGTGTTCCTATATTGGTCTAGCCCGCATACGCCCAAGCAGTATGTGCCTCAAGATGCGTTCTTCTATCCGCTGCCGGATGACGAAGAAGAACTGAAACTGGATAAGGCGTCTTATTGAAAATGACGTCAATACCCAAAAGCAATGCGACCATGATCCAAAACGCAAAACGCGCCTTACTTTCGGTGGCGCTGATGATGTCGTTCGCCGTGGGAGCTCCCGCCGCTCCCACGGACGATGTCGCCACGCCCGCTATCGACGCTCCGGCGGCCGATCCCACAGTGCCGGACTTCGGAGGGATGGCTGACCCTATGGCGGCGCCCGCGACGCCGGACACGTCGGGAGACGCTGCCCCATCACCGCAGGGCGACCCGCGCTTCACACAGGTGTCGGACGCGATCAAGGCAGGCAATCTGGCCAAAGTCCGGGCGCTGGTGGCCAAGACCGGGGTGGCGATTACGGGCGCCGATGGGACGACGCTGCTGATGCGCGCATCGTCGTCGGGCAATACCGAGATCGTGAAATTTTTGCTGGACAAAGGCGCCGAAGTGGATGTGCAGGCCGCCGACGGCGATTCCGCTATTCTGGAAGCCGCGCACAAGGGTTTTTTGCCCATCCTGAAGATGCTGGTGGCGAAACAAGCGGAAGTAAACGCCTTCGACAACGCCGGCGTCTCGCCACTTATGGAAGCGGTGCATTCGGGGAAATTGGATGTCGTCCAGTTTTTGCTCGACAATGACGCCATTGTCGACGCCGTGGACAATAAGGGCAAAACGGCTCTGATGGTCGCCGCGTTTTCGGCGGGAACGCCGATCATTCAGAAGCTGCTGGATGCGGAAGCGGACGTCAGCCGTACGGATATCGACAACCACACGGCGCTGATGCAGGCGGCTTACGGGGCGCGCCCCGCAAATGTCCAGCTCCTGCTTGAGCATGGCGCCGATCTCTACGCGCAGGACCGGCAGGGTTTCACGGCGTTGATGGTGGCCTCCGGCGTCGGCGACCCTTCCACGATTATCACGCTGCTCGACAAAGGCGCGGACGTCAACTCTCGAACGAAGAGCGGCTTTACCCCGTTAATGCAGGCCGCCGCCGCCAATCGCATCAAGGCGCTCCAAGTTTTGCTTGACCATAGCGCCGATGTTCAGGCCAGAACGAACGCCAAGTCCACCGCGATCATCATCGCTGCGTACGGAGGCCATGACACGATTGTTCGCATGCTGGAAGCGCACGGCGCGAACATCAACGACACCGACACCGAAGGCCACACGGCGCTCTTCGGCGCCGCCCTGTCCAAAAATCTGCCGATGGTCAAACGGCTGATCGCCAAGGGAGCAAAGGTCAATATCGCGACCGCGAAGGGCTTCACTCCGCTGATGCAGGCCGCCTTCTCCGGCGATCCGGAGATCATTCGAATGATGCTGGACGCCGGCGCTAATGTCAACGCCAAAACAGACGAGGGGTATACGCCGCTGATGCAGGCTGTCCCCAGCGGCAATCTCGCCAGTCTGAAACTCCTGATCAAGCACGGCGCCGATATCCAGGTCAAAGACAGCGAGGGCCGCACCGCACTGACGTGGGCGATGCGAAAAAAGCAGACCGAAGTCGCGGCGCTATTGAAATCGTCAGGCGCGCGCGCCTGACACAGATAGAAATCAAAACAAAAAACGGCCCGGGCGAC
>NZ_JBDSQY010000369.1:0-37159 GCF_039929585.1 Capsulimonas sp. | reverse complement strand
TGTTCCAGATCCATTGGGCCTGAGTGAAAGGTTTGCTCATGAGATGAAAATCCAAATCTTGCGGAATGGCGCCTGCCGTGATCAGGTTAAATTATACCCGGGGGAAGGGGCGAGGCGCAAGAAAACGCCCGGCTGCTGAAGCCGGGCGTTGGATAGGCCCTTCAGTTCGCACGAATTAAGATGCCCCCCGGCCCCCACAGGGGTGCAGACCATATTGTTGAGAACGTGTCCAAATTAATTCTTTGACACGCAATCGTTGTTATGGTCTGCACCCCTGTGGGGGCCGGGGGGCATCTGGAATCTTAGCTGCGGCCGACATTGATGTAGGATGACTGCTGCTCCACGCGGCGCAGGCGTTCGTCCATACGGGCCAGGGTCTGGTCGAAGGAAACGTCGAATGACGTGGCGGTGTCGCGCAGCTGGGCGATCTGTGCGTTGAGCGCCTCGATCTCCGCCGCGAGCGCCTTGGGATCGGTGGCGGGCAGGGGCATGGGGCGTCCGGAGATCATGTGCGCGATGCGCCGGGCGACGTTACCGGCGGCGCCGAACACGGCTGTCCAGAACCAGCCCAGCAGCGACACGCCCGAAACGATTGCCCACATCAGTTCGGCGTGCTGGTCTGCGCCCCAGATGCTTTGGGCGAGACCGCCTATGCCGATCAAACTAAAGATACGCCATGTATTCATTCGACGAGTTCCTTACACAAAAGAGACTTGTGGCTATTTTACCATGGTCTGATGCGATTTGACTCGCCGCGTGTTCCACACACGCCCTGCGTGACCTACCCCGGCGCCTCGCGCCACGGTAGGTCACGCAGGGGCCTTCGCTATCTCACCATCGCCGCGGATGGGCTTGGCGCTGGGGCGCTGTGGAAGCGCGGCCACTCCAGGCGATCGGCGGCCATCAGGGCCGTTTCCTTGCCTTCAAAGTGCGCAATGAGCGCTAAAGCCAAATCGATGCCGCAGCTGATGCCGCCGGACGAGATCAAATGGCCCTTTCGGTTATCCGCCACAACGCGCTGGCCGCTGACGACCTCGGTGTTCGGATACATCGTTTGAAGATCTTTGATACGGGAGTGGTGGGTGGTGACGCGTCGACCGTCGGTGATTCCGGCGCGGGCGAGGATGAACGCGCCCGTGCAGACGCTTGCGATGATATCGCAGGTCTGGTCGGCGCGGCGGAGGAACTCGATCATACGCGTGGGCAGGTGCTCGTTGCGAGCTCCCGGTCCGCCGGGGACGATCACAATATCGGCCTCGGGCGCGTTGACGAACGTCTTGTCCGGAACAATCCCCATGCCGTGGGCGCACTGGATCATGCTGCGGTATTCCGCGACGCTCTGGACATGGAAGGCGGGCCGGTCGGTCCACCTTCCATCCATGACTTTGCGGCATGAGGCGAGCACCTCAAATGGTCCGCAGAAGTCTAATTCATCAATTCCTTCGTACAACAGGACATCGACAGTAACCATGGGTGGCGCCCTTTCGCAGCGAAACGAAGAACTATGCTTACCGAGTCCGCCGCCGCAAAAACGGCGAGGGGTCTACCGAGTGTGCCGAAGAAGTGAGTCGAAGATCAGACGGCCGTCAGCCGATCCAAGCGCGGGGTCGGCAGCGCGCTCGGGGTGGGGCATGAGGCCGAACACGTTGAAGGTCTCGTTGGCGACGCCGGCGATGTTATCGACGGAGCCGTTCGGGTTCGCCTGATCCGAAAGAGAGCCGTCGGACTGACTATAGCGGAACAGGATACGACGGTTTTCCTGAAGCGCTTTGAGGGTCGGTTCATCGCACACATACTTGCCTTCGCCGTGGGCGATGGGGATTTGCAGCGCTGCGCCGTTGGTGATTTGATTCGTGAAGGGCGTGTCGGTATTTTCCGCCCGCAGATACACTTGCTTGCAGACAAAATGCTGGTTGTCGTTACGGACCAAAGCGCCCGGCAGCAGGTGTGATTCCGTCAGCACCTGGAAACCGTTGCAGACGCCCAGTACGTAGCCGCCGTTTGCGGCGAAGTCCTGGACGGCGGACATGATCGGCGAGAAGCGCGCGATCGCGCCGCAGCGCAGGTAGTCGCCGTAAGAGAACCCGCCGGGGACGACGATACAATCGGCGCCCTTCAGATCGGTGTCCTGATGCCAGAGATACTCGACCGGCTGTCCCAGAACATCCTTAATCGTGTAATAGGCGTCCTGATCGCAGTTTGATCCTGGAAATTTGATTACGCCGAATTTCACCGGATAACCTCGAATTGGTAGTCCTCAATGACCGGGTTCGTGAGCAGATTTTCGCACATCTCCTTCACCTGGGCATCGATATTCTCGCTGTCCGGAACCGTCAGTTCGACGTACTTGCCGATCCGCACGCCGTCCACGCCTTCGTAGCCCAGCTGCTTCAACGCCGACTGGACGACTTTGCCCTGCGAATCGAGCAGGGCCGGCTTCAATGTGACCGTGACTTTGACCTGAGCCATCTTAGTTGCTCCCCGCGTTCTCCTGCGGAAGCAGGCCCAGCTTCTGGAACGTCTCATCGACGTGCTTCAGATGATAACGGATATCGAACGCCTTCGCCACTTCTTCGGGCGTCAGGTTCTCCAGCACCAGCGGATCGGCGGCGACGGCGGTGGCGAAATCTTCGCCTTCCCACGCCTTCGCGGCGTTGCGCTGCGCGACCTTGTAGGCGTCATCGCGGGAG
Source organism: Capsulimonas sp. (assembly GCF_039929585.1). Lineage (NCBI taxonomy): Bacteria > Bacillati > Armatimonadota > Armatimonadia > Capsulimonadales > Capsulimonadaceae > Capsulimonas > Capsulimonas sp. The sequence goes on along the minus strand of NZ_JBDSQY010000369.1, from coordinate 34,469 downwards.
AGCCCTTTTTCGATCAGCGCCAGCATGACCTGTTCGGAGGCGACGAGGCCGCCCATCATCCCCAGGTTCTTCTTCATGTTTTCTGGATAGACGTTGAGCGTGTCCAAAATGTTCGTAAATTTGCGCAGCATCCAGTCCATCAGGATACAGGTATCGGGCAGGATCACGCGCTCCACCGAGGAGTTCGCCAGATCGCGCTCGTGCCACGTCGTCACGTTCTCCAGCGCCGGGACCACAAAGCCGCGGATCACACGAGCGAGGCCGCTGACCGTCTCGGAGTTCCATGGGTTGCGCTTGTGCGGCATCGCCGAAGAGCCGCGCTGTCCGACCGCGAAGAACTCCTGAACTTCCAGGATCTCAGTGCGCTGCAAGTTGCGAAGCTCAGTCGCGAACTTCTCCAGCGAGCCTGCGAGAATCGCGATCGTCGTGACGACCTGCGCGTGCCGGTCGCGCTGCAATATCTGCGTGCTGATATCCGAAGCCTTCAGGCCCAGACGCTCGCAAACCCAGGCTTCGACTTCCGGGCTGATGTTCGCGTGCGTGCCGACCGCGCCAGAGATCTTGCCATAAGCAATAATGTCCCGCGCCGCTTGCAGGCGAACGACGTTGCGCTGAAGCTCCGAGTACCACACGGCCAGCTTGTAGCCAAACGTGATCGGCTCAGCGTGAATGCCATGCGTGCGCCCGATTTGCAGCGTGTCCTTGTGCTCGACCGCGAGCCGGGCGACGACCTTCATTAAGCCGTCCACGCCTTCCAAGATCAAGTCCAGCGAGTCGCGCAGCAGGATCGACAGCGCCGTGTCCACGACATCATAAGACGTGATGCCAAAGTGGACGAAGCGTCCCTCATCGCCCAGATGTTCCTGTACGTTCTTGACGAACGCCATGACATCGTGCCGGGTCTCTTTTTCCAGTTCGGCGATCCGGTCCAGCTCAAACTTCGAGTCAGACTTGATCTTCTCCACATCCTCCTGCGGGATGTAGCCGAAGTGCGCCAGTCCTTCACAGACGGCGATCTCTACGTCGAGCCACCGCTGCGTCTTAGCCTGCGGCTCCCAAAGCCCGCGCATTTGCGGGTGCGAATAACGTTCGATCAAAATCGGAATCCTTTAAAGACAGTTTCAGCCTTCATTATAGCCGAAAAGGGGGGTAAGAGGCAAGGAAAGAATCTTGACGGCGCAGGCAAAGTGTGTAATACTCTTACTAGTAAGAATGGAGATTAAGATGAAAGTCACTACTAAAGGGCAAGTTACGATCCCGCAGGAGATACGAGAGCAACTCGGCATTCATCCCGGCGCTGATGTCGAGTTCAAAATCGATGGCGATGCTATTAAGATCATCCCCATTCGAAAAGCGGCTTCCGTCGGTAAGCGTCTTGTGGAGCAGATGAGAGGTAAGGCAACGATTAAGATGAGCACGGATGAAATCCTTGCGTTGACGAGAGGCGAGTCATGAGGGGAACGTTAGTCGACAGTAACGTGCTGCTCGATATACTTACCAGCGATCCGGTATGGTCGTCTTGGTCATCGAATATGTTGGAACAGTGCTCAAATGATGGACCACTTTGCATCAATCCCATCATATTCGCGGAAGTTTCCGTTAGCTTTGGTGCGATTGAAGATGTCGAAGCGGCAATACCAGAATCGCTGCTTCGGCGTCTCGATTTGCCATTAGAAGCCGCGTTTCTGGCAGGCAAAGCATTTGTGCGTTATCGTCAGCAAGGCGGAACCAAGACATCAACCATGCCTGACTTTTTCATCGGCGCGCATGCGGCTGTGACTGGCCTTCGATTGCTGACACGTGATGATAAACGCTATCGTACCTATTTCCCAACAGTTACGTTATTGTCTCCTTGATAGTTGAGTGTGACTTGTGACAATTTTACACGTCGGCAAACGCAAAAAAGCTCCCGCGCTTTGCAGCACAGGAGCCGTCTCGGTGAGGGGTGGATGCGGCGCCACGATATCTGCTATGCACCTGAGCCTTCCAATAAGCTGCCAATGTAGACGATTTGCCCTTCGTGATAGGAAGCGTTCCAGTAGGCTCCGACGATGAGGCGAGCAAATGAGAACTCGCCGAACCGATTGGTGATTGTCTTTTGCAGATCATCTGGAGAGAGTGTGCGCAGCTTGGCGGCGAGAGCGGATGCGGTGTCTCGGCATCCTTGAATTGCATCTTCGAAGGTGGCGTATTGAGCCAGTGCCTCCGCTGAGGGCGGGCCGCCGCCGGCGGATTCGCCGTTCAGTGTCCCCAGTACTTGATGAGCGCGCACGGCGCATTCTTGAAGCTGGCTGAGAATCGTGCGACCTTTACCCTGTGGTTTCCATTCCGCGTAATCCGCGCCTATCTTTTCCGCAGCGGAGATCATATCGGCGTACTGGCTTTCGATCAGCATCGCGAACGTTTCTGTGTCGATTGTCATCGTATTGTTCATCGGTGATTACTTCCTTATGATTCTGAACCAATCGGTAAGATTATGGTCGAAGGATGTGTTGATGTCAATGAATTATGGATCGATTGGTAAAAATGTATTGTTAAAGAGCATTTCTGAGGATGTGCGAAGCCGTTCTTCAAGTGTGCGGCGAACGTCCGGCCACTCATCGTCAATGATGCTGAACCGAACGGAGTTGCGCTTGCGGCCATCGGGCATGATGCGTTCGTGGCGGACGACGCCTTCTTCCTTTGCTCCTAAACGAAGAATGGCGCGGCGGGATTTTTCGTTGAGTTCATCCGTTGTGAACTGCACGCGTACGCAGTTGAGCGTATCAAACGCATAACTCAGCATTAAGAATTTCGTCTCGGTGTTTGCGTATGTCCGCTGCCACGAGGCGGAGAGCCAGGTGTGGCCGATTTCCAGTTTTCGGTTCTGTCGGTCGATTTTCCAGAAGCGCGTGGAGCCGAGGACACGATCCGATGCGAGGTCTTGGATGACGAAGGGCATGACCGTCCCCGCCGCCCGACCTTCAAGCGCAGTCTGAATATAGCGTTCCACGGTTTCCGAAGAGGGGACGACGGTGAACGGCAGAGTCCAGAGTTCGCCGTCCGCAGCGGCCTCGACTAGCGCAGAGCCGTCCGACGCCCGCAATGGCCGGAGCTGGATTTTGGGTCCGGTGAGCGTTTCCAGTAAAAATGAGTCCATGCCACCATTTTACCTGCGCGGGGGAGGCGGCGGAAAATAAATAAAATTCTAACGATATTTGAATGACATATATTGATTTTTGTCATTATTCGTGTCATACTCCTCCCAATACTTGCTGACATATAATGGAGAATCACAACATGAACACGACGAACAACACGATTTTGATCACGGGCGGCGGTTCCGGCATCGGACGCGGTCTGGCCGAAGCCTTTCACGCGCTGGGAAATCAGGTCATTATTGCGGGACGCAGTCAGAAGAAGCTGGACGAGACGACTGGCGCCAATCCCGGCATGAAGTCGCTGACGGTGGATATGACGGATGGCGACAGCATTCAGGCCTTCTCCGCCCAGTTGACCCAGGACTATCCGAAGCTCAACGTTGTCATCAACAACGCCGGTGTCATGGCTCCTGAAACCCTGCTGGATCAGAAGCCGGGCGTTCCCGACGTGGAAGCGGTGATCACCACTAACCTGCTTGGCCCCATTCGCCTCACGGCGGCTCTGCTGCCGTCGCTGCTGGAGCAGCCGCATTCGACGATTGTGAACGTCTCATCCGGACTGGCCTTCGTGCCGCTTGCGATGACGCCGACCTATTGCGCCACGAAGGCGGCTCTGCACTCGTATACGGAATCCCTGCGCTACCAGCTCAAGGCCACTTCGGTGGAAGTGCTGGAACTCGTACCGCCGTATGTCCAGACGGAACTGATGGGCGAGCAGCAGGCCAGCGATCCGCGCGCCATGCCTTTGGATGCGTTCCTTGCGGAGGTGATGTCCCTATTCGCGGCGGATCCGACGCCCTCCGAGATTTGCGTCAAAACCGTCCATCCGCTGCGCTTTGCGGCTGATGGCGGCCAGGACAAGTACTCCCAGGTATTCAACGGACTGAACGACGCCATGTCGGCTCACTAGAGACGACATTCATAAAGCCACAAAGCCAGACCAAGTTCACCAGGAATCCACGCGTTCCTGGTGAACTTGGCAATATGGCGCAAAACATGCTCCCAATCTCCCTTCGGCAATATGTAATCCCAAGCTTGCTTATGGCGGCCATATTTTGCCCTGTCTCGGCTATGGCGGCGATAAAAGCCGTCCGAACTGAGGAGTTTCTGAACTCGCTGGGCGTCTGTACGCATATGGCCCAGGGGATCGATGATCCGTTGAAAAGCGCGGCTTGTTTGTCGTATCTGGGTGTGAAGAATCTTCGGGACGACGGCAGCCCGGCTCATGTCCCCGATTGGATCAGCGTTTACCAAAAATCGGGCGTTCGCACCTGTCTGCTGACCAATCACAACATCGCCGAGACAATCAGCATGGCGAAACAGCTGAAGGCGGCAGGCGCTCTTCTGGCGGTGGAAGGCCCGAACGAGCCGAATAACTGGCCGGTGACCTACGAAAGCAAGACGTCGGGGTATGAGACGACGGCGCTGCCGATCGCCCGTTTCCAGAGCGATCTGTATAAAGCAGTCAAAGCCGAACCGATTTTGAAAGGCGTCCCCTTATTTCACACCAGCGAAGCGGGCGGGTCGGAGAAAGACAATGTTGGCCTGCAGTACTTGACTGTTCCGAGCGGCGCCGGCGCGCTGACGCCAGACGGAACCCAATTCGCTGACTATGCGAACACGCACAACTATGTTTGCGGCCACAGCGGCAAATTGGTGGACAACATCTGCTGGAACGCCACCAGCCCGATACTGAACGGCGATTGGGACGGGCTGTATGTCGAGTACGGGCGCACATGGCATGGCGGCTTCGCGGGTTATACGAACGATCAGCTGATAACTCTGCCGAAGGTTTGCACGGAAACAGGCTGGCAGACACGGGGGGCGAATAGCGTCACCGAGGAGCAGCAGGGGCGGGTGTTCCTGAATCTGTACTTAGACGGCTTCAAACAAAACTGGAAGTACACCTTTATTTATATGCTCCGAGACGATCCGAACCAGGGATACTGGGGATTGTTCGATACGGACTACCATGCGAAGAAGTCCGGGGTCTATCTGCACAACATGACGACGATCCTTGCTGACGCGGCGCCCATAAAATCGAAGAAGGCTCTCAGCCTGAAGAGCCTTGCCTATTCGATCACAAATCCACCGGCGACCGTCCACGATTTGCTGCTGCAAAAGAGCGATGGGGCGCTGGAATTGATCGTATGGGGTGAACGAGTGATGGGGTCGGATGATATCACAGTGAACTTAGGAGGGGAGCACGCAGGCGTGAAGGTTTACGACCCAACGGTGGGGACGGATCCGACGCAGACGCTGGGCCGAGTCCGTTCCGTCAAGCTCGCGCTGACCGATCATCCGGTGATTATTGAGATGCCTCGGTAACCAAGAGCCGTCGCTTATTCGGCCTCGTCCGCAAAATAGATTTCCCAGGCTTCAATTTCCAGCATGAGCCGTTCCTGAATGATCATCTCGGGAGACATGCCGCGTTTACGAATCTGATCGTAAATGTCCCCGGCGGCGGGGTCGCTCGTGTAGCCATGGGCGCGCATCGCCGCGAAAAGGCATCGGGCGTGACGCATGTCCTCGCGTCCGCTGCCGGCGACGACGCCCATCTCGAAACCCATCAACAGTGTGTCCAGGCTTGTGATGTCGTCAGGCCGCCGCAAGAACATCGCGGGGCGGTTTTTGATTTTCGTGAGGATCTCGACGACCCTCGGCAGTGTGCTCACTCAAATATCTCCATGACGCTTGGGAGCGTCGGTATCTATGGGTGAGCAACTGCAAAATCCGTTCCAAGTCCTTCAAACGCCGTCTTTTCTCACTCCGCTGCTCGTACATGGCGCAGGATTTCCTCGCGTAGGGCGATGAACTCTGCCGAGGCGCGGTCACGGGGTCGGGGGAGTAGGATGGGGAGATCGACTGAAATCACGCCGTTCTGGATCAGGACGACCCGGTCGGCGAGGGCGACGGCTTCTTCGGCGTCGTGGGTGATCAGCAGAGTTGTGAAGCCGCGCTGACGCCATAGGTCTTCGATCAGGCGCTGCATGTCCGGCCTCGTCAGCGCGTCGAGAGCTCCGAGAGGCTCATCAAGCAGCAGAAAGCGCGGGTGGCTCGCGAGGGCGCGCGCAAGGGCGACGCGCTGGCGCTGGCCGCCGCTCAGGATCGCGGGCCAGTCGCCACCCCGGTCGCCGAGGCCGACGTCATCCAGCGCCGCCTGCGCCTTCGGCTTCCAATCACCATTAAGACCCAGGCCGGCGTTTTCCAAAACGTGCATCCAGGGCATCAGGCGCGCGTCCTGGAACATCACGCGGACATCGGGGTGCAAAGCGCGCAGCGGCGCGTCGTCGATCGCGACTAACCCACTGCTCGCCGGCTCCAGGCCCGCCAGAAGTCTCAGCAGCGTGCTCTTTCCGCATCCGCTGCGTCCGACTACCGCCACGAACTCGCCGGGGGCGATATCCAGATCTAAGTCGATCAGGACATGGTTGGCGCCAAACGATTTATACGCTCCGCGCACGGCGACGCGTGCGCCCTGGGATGTGTCTGTTGTTTGCGGTTTTTGTAAGATCGTGGCCACTTTTGGATATCTCCCTTTATTTTCCCGCCCGGCCATATCCTGTGTGCCAGGGCAGGAGCACACGCTCCAGCAGTCGCGCGGCGAGGTCGGCGCCCTTTCCGAGCAGGGCGTAAAGCAAAATGCCGAAGACGACGATGTCGGTCTGCATATACTCGCGGGCGTTGGTCGTCATATATCCGATGCCGGAGTCGGCGGCGACGGTTTCGGCGACGATCAGGGTCAGCCACATCGAGCCGAGCGCGAACCGAAGACCGATCAAGATGGATGGCAGGGCGGCCGGCAGGATCACTTGCCGGAACAGCCGAAAGCCTTTGACGCCGTAGACGCGGCCGGCTTCCACTCGCGGGGACTTCGTCCGTTCACAGCGTCACAAACGGAGCGAGTTTCGCCAGCTTTTTTTCGCCGATGCCTTTGACATCGCGCAAGTCGTCCAATGTTCGGAAGCCGCCGTTTGTCTGCCGAAAGTCGATGATGCGCGCGGCCGTGGCGGGGCCGACACCCGGAAGGCGCTCTAAGTCAGACTCAGAAGCGGTATTGAGGTTAATACGCTCCCCGGAGTCCGTGCTGACCTTTGCGGGGCGTGGAGCGTGGGATCCTGCCCCAGGGAACGTCGGCGTCATGTCGATGGGCCTGACGCCGCTGGTGTCGACTGGCGGCGGGATTGCGTTGATGGAAGTGGGGAGATTGGGAACCGTGGGAATGAGCGGCGCGTGCGCGCCCCGTATTGCCGTGTGGCCGATGCTGTTACTGGGAACGTAATGACGGATCTTGGCGGTATCTTCGTGGCGCTCGGGAACGTAGACCTTCTCGCCGTCCATGAGCGGTTCGGCAAGGTTAACGGCGTCAATATCTGCCTTATTCGTCCCGCCGCCCGCCGCATGGATCGCGGCGGCGACGCGGCTGCCGAGGGCAAAGTGATAAAGGCCGGGATTTCGCACGGCCCCAGCGACATGGACGTAGCACACCAGGTCGGAGGGGAGAAGATTGCTGCTGGAGCCGGAGTTCACCAGGGTTTTTACCGGCGCTGCACTCAAAACGTCTGGAGCCCCGCCGGGTGTGGCGGCGGGGGCGTTGGTGATCGTGACCCGAGTCGGCGCGTGCCGCTTCGCATAGAGGCTCGCGCCGCCTGTGCATGCGATCACCGCGATTACCCCGGCCATCGCCCAGCGGATGCGTGGGTCCACCATCAGATCTGCTCCAAGGTCGTTCGAGTGTGGCGGCCTGAGACTAGGCCGCCACGATATTTACCAATTTGCCCGGCACCACGATGACGTTACGGATCGTCTTGCCGTTCGTGAACTCCTGGACGCGTTCGCTTTCCAGCGCGATGGCTTTGAGCGCGTCGTTGTCCAATCCGGCGGCGGCGGTGATTTTGTCGCGCACCTTGCCGTTGACCTGCACGACCAGCGTGATCTCGTCGGCTTTCGCCACTTCCGCGTCGGCTTCCGGCCAGGCGTGCTTGTACAGGAAGCCTGATTGTCCCAGACCGACAGTCCAGAGTTCGTCGGCCAAGTGCGGCGCGAAGGGCGCCAGCACCAGGATGAGGTTTTCGATAGCCTCATCGAGCGCCGCCGAGCGCTGGCCGGCGGGCAGGGCGTTCACGACTTCGTACATCGCGTTCACCCACTCCATCAAACTCGCGACGGAGGTGTTAAACCGGAAATTCTCCAAGTCGTCGGCGATCTTGACGATCGTCTGATGCGTCTTGCGGCGCAGCGCCTTTTCCTTGACGTCCGTTGTGTCGCCGATGCGTAAGCGCCAATCGGTCGTCCAGCCTTCGGACTGCTGTGCGACCAATCGATAAACACGCGCCAGGAACTTGAACGATCCTCGGATGCCGTCCTCGCTCCACTGCACCGTTTCTTCAAACGGCGCGATGAACATTTCGAACAGTCGTGTTGAGTCCGCGCCGTACTTGGTGGCGGTCTCATCAGGCGTTACGACGTTTCCGGAACTTTTGGACATCTTTGCCCAGCGATAAACAAGCTCCTCGGGTTTGTACTTATACATGTCCTCAGGCTTGATTGGAACCCAATCCTCGATCGGTTCACCGCCGCCCTCCTGCGCGCTGTCTTCTTCATTGACTGGCTTGCGGCCGGGCGTATTGGCGAGCATCATCCCCTGATTGCGCAGACGAGTGAAGGGTTCGTTGAATTCCAGCAAGCCTTCGTCGTACAGCACTTTCGTCCAGAAGCGCGCGTAGAGCAAGTGCATGACGGCGTGCTCGGCGCCGCCGACATACATATCCACGGGCAGCCAATACTTCGCCGCCTCAGAGGAAAACGCAGCCGATACATTATGTGGGTCAGCGAATCGTAAGAAATACCAGGACGAGCAGGCGAAGCCGGCCATCGTATCTGTCTCTCGCCGTGCGGGCTCTCCGCAGATTGGGCAGACAGTGTTGACGAACTCCGGGATCGTCGCTAGCGGCGACTCACCCGTCCCTGACGGCTCGTATTTCTCGACTGGGGGCAGCAGCACGGGCAGCTGGTCCTCGGGGACCGGGACAGCGCCATGTGTCGGACAATGGATGATCGGGATCGGCACGCCCCAGTAGCGCTGGCGAGACAGCAGCCAGTCACGGAAGCGATAATTGACGACGGGCTTACCGTTGCCCTGCTGCTCCAGCCAGGCCGAGACCTGGCGCACGGTGTCTTTGCTGTAAGCGAGGCCGTTGAACGCGCCCGAGTTGGTGAGCACGCCCTGATCCGTCGTCGCCTGCGTCATCGCGTCGCCGGTGATCGTCTCGCCCGGCTGCTGATAGACGGGGATGATCGGCAAACCGAACTTGCGGGCGAAGTCGAAGTCGCGCTGGTCGTGCGCGGGCACGGCCATAATGGCGCCGGTTCCGTAGCCCGTCAGGACATAGTCGGCGATCCAGACCGGGACCTGCGCCCCGTTGACCGGGTTCGACGCATAAGCTCCCGTGAAAACGCCCGTCTTTTCGCGGCCTTCCGCCTGGCGGTCAATGTCGGCCACACGTCCCGCGCGCGCGACGTAAGCTTCGATTTCGTCTTTTTGTTCAGTAGTCGTCAGTGTCGCGACCAGAGGATGCTCCGGCGCCAGGACCATAAAGGTCGCGCCCCAGAGCGTGTCTGGGCGGGTCGTGAAGACGGTGATCGTGTGTTCGCCCGCCTGGAAATCGACTTCAGCTCCCTCGCTGCGGCCGATCCAGTTGCGCTGCTGCATCTTGATGCCTTCGGGCCAGTCGACTGTATCCAAGTCGGCAATCAAGCGCTCCGCGTACTGAGTGATCTTCAGGTACCACTGCGGCATCGCTTTTTTTTCGACCAGCGAATTACAACGCTGACAGCGTCCGTTGACGACTTCTTCATTCGCCAGGGCCGTTTTATCGAACGGACACCAGTTGATGTTTGCGTTCTTGCGTTCGGCGAGGCCGCGCTTGTTCAGCTGCAAAAAGATCCACTGGGTCCAGTGGTAATAATCAGGGTCGCTGGAGTTAATTTCGCGGTCCCAATCGTACGCCATACCCATCAAGTTCAGCTGGCGCTTATAGTTCACCGCATATTCTTTGACCATGCCACTCGGCTGGCGCTTGCGCTTGATTGCCTCATTTTCGGCGGGCATGCCAAAGGCATCCCAGCCCATCGGGTGCAGTACGTTGAACCCACGCATGGACTTATAACGCAAAAACGCATCGGGGGGAACAAAGTTCTTGAAGTGACCGACGCTCAGACCGGCGCCGGAGGGGTAGGGAAAGAATTCCAGACCGTAGTACTTCGGTTTGCTGGGATCGATCTCCACATGATAGAGATTCGCCTCCGACCAGCGGTCCTGCCACTTCGTCTCAATCTCAGTAAAGTTGTAACGTTCGTCCAACGCCATTGTCTTTCGCCTCATCCTTCTCGATGACGTCATTATACCTGCTGGGTTGGGATTCGGCGAACGGGAGGGACTGACGGCGTCGCTGTCGAACATCCGTATGTGGCAAATATGCAAGGACGTGGCAGCGATATGACTCTGGAACCGACCGTGGCTCAGACAAACATCATAGATCCGACCGACCTCCCTTCCAAGCGGCGCGTGCTCGTGACGGGGGCGGCGGGAAATATCGGTTCGTACTTCGCGGCGAATTCGTCGGACAAATATGACCTGCGCCTGATGGTGCGCGAGCGGGACTGGGGAGTGGATCGAATTCGGTCCTTCGGCGAAGTCGTCCACTCAGATCTCGGCGATCTGGAACGGCTCAAAGAGGTCTGCGCCGGCATGGATACGATCGTCCATTTCGCGGCGAATCCCGATCCCGATGCATCCTGGGAGAAGCTGCTGGGGCCGAATATCATTGGCGCGCACAATATGTTTGCGGCGGCAGTCGCCGCCAAGGTCCGGCGAGTGATCTATGCCTCATCGGTCCACGCCGTTGCAGGATACCCCGAAGACGTTTCCGTCAAATCGAGCGACCCCGTCAATCCGCTCGATCTTTACGGCGTCACCAAATGCTTCGGCGAGGCGATGGCTCGGTACACGGCGACCCAGCACGGGGTCAGCGCGATCGTTATTCGAATCGGAGCCTATAAGAGCGTGGAGCGCGGGCGTCTGGACCAGGGCGCGCACCTGGTCAATTCGTTTGTCTCCAAGAACGATTTGATTCAGCTGATGCACCGAAGCATTGAGATTGAGGATTTGCCCTTCGCCATTCTGCACGCCGTCAGCGACAACCCGTTCAAGCGACTCGATCTTTCCGACACGCAGGATTTGACCGGCTACGAGCCTCTGGACAGCGTGATGCGTGACGCCTCCGAATGACCGTCCGTTTGCTCCGTGTTCTGTGCGGGTAAGAAGCAAACAAAGAAGGATGGAGGACGAGCAGTGGCATTCCAAAACGATACCGGCGTCGCCGATGCGCACCGGACAGACGACCAGCGGAAATTTGGCGACGGGAGCAGCACAGCGCCCGGCGGCGCGAATGCGCCGGTCCAAAACCAGAATGAATTGACCCAGGGCCAGGAAGCTTACCCGGGAACTCGCCAAGGCGGAGAAGACGACAAAGCGGCGGACGCCGTACAGACCGGCAATGAAACCGGCCTCAACGCCGATACGCCCGCCGCCGCAGACGTAGACCCGAGCAGCACGAAGTCCTCCGAGGAGACTGGCCAGGACGGCGACCCCAAGTCGCCCGGTAAAAACACCGGCAACCCCTGGAACGGCTAGAAGCCGCGCCAATCTAAAACGGGCCGGGGCGCGATTGCGCCCCGGCCTTTGGTCTGTACGATCGCCTCGGCGTCTGGCGGATTTCCGAATCAGAACATGGAGATAATCGAAATCCCGATGAGAACGAAAAACATCACCCACATCACGCTTCTCATGCCGGCCCATCCGCGGTAAGCGTTTTCGTGCAGGTTATGGAAGCGCGGCTTCCACTCCCGGACAGGGACATTGTTGAGGTGCGCAAAGTGAGTGGCGTATTCGGTGCTGGAGAAGATCAGGGAGATCTGGCCATTGACCCAGGATTTGATGCTGACCGGCCTTCCGCGTGTGGCGTGGCGCGCGCTCAGCGGACGGAACGACCACACATAAGCGATCCCAAAAAAGAACACGACCGAAATGATCTCGGCTGGTCCTAAGTACTCCACAGTATGGACGTGGGCTCGAGCCGCGAACAGCCCGACAGTGACGAGCGTGGCGGCGACGGCTCCCAGCACCTGGAGCCGTCGCTGCGAACCGGCCGAGCCCGAATGGTCATGGCAGGAGAGGCAAATGGGAAAGCCGATGCTCAGTGAATTGGTTGTCGAAACGACGATATAATAATGGAACTGCGACGCCGTGACGCTGTACTTGAAATCCGATCGTCCCCCGCAGCAGGAGCACTCCTCGGGAATATACAGGGAAGAGCTTTCCGAGACGTTCACCTGCGCCGCCATCGGCGTTCGCGTGGGAGCCTCGTAATCCAGTTCGAGATCTATCGGATCTGCTACATCTTGAAGGACTGACAATTTCATCTTCCTGTGCGCCTCTTAATCACTTCGTAACTCCCGAGTTCGCGAATCTCCCATCCGCCACTTTTGCGTCGGGCAAGTACGACATCGCCTGCACGCCGTTCAAACGGACGCCTTCGAAGTCTTCCCGACGCAGACAGTCGTCCGCGCGCTTTAGGTATTCGTCATAAGGGATTGCTTCGCTGGCAAACTGGCGCTGTTCTTTCAGCCACGCCACGAGACCGATCCAGCATTCCGGCGTTTGGCGATAATAACGCCAGAAGAGGTTATCGGCGCGTTCGTGAACGGCTTTCAATCCATCGCGGTCGCCAAGGCGGCGGCAGCGCTCGGCGTCCTCACGCAAGTCTCCAAGGCTGCTCGCGGCGAGGCGGTCCTCAAATTGCGCCACGATTTGTTCGGCCTTGTGGATCATCTCCAGAGCTTGATTGTATGCGGCGTCCAGCCCGTATTTTTGCTGAAGCTCGCGGATATCGGACTTGATCGGCATGAGCTTCTGCACGACACGCTCAGCCGAGCCCGGTTCGCTGCGGTCGACCCGCTGCAGCTCGGCCTCCACAATCTCAATCTCGCGCTGTGAGCGCCGCAGACGTTCTTCGTCGGCTGGTTCGACGACCGATTGTATTTCGGAGATCGCCGCTGTGGATTCTTCGAAGGACCGCTGAATATCCTCTGCATTCGGGGCGTCGATCATGGATGTCAGAGGGACTTTGAAATCCATGTCCAGCGCCGGGATGGAGACGCGCGCATCTAATTTTCGCGATTCGTCCATACGGATACGGATCTCGATCGTCTGCCCTTCGCGCAGGGAGCGCGGCAGGTCGGAGCCTTGGATCCGAATCTCTCCCACTTTGGCGTTGTCCTCCGCGATCCGGCTTACGCCTTCCAGGAAGTAGATGGGAAGAGCGTCCGTGGAGCCCGCCGGAATCGAGCGCGCCGCACGGAGACTGATTTCCGAGCCGACGGCGGGAAGCGGCAGGCCGCGTTTGATGATCGGCAAAAAAGCGCCGTCGCTGAGCGCGACGCCGTAATCGTAGGGTGTGACGGGAACCGCGACCGCGACGCCGTGACGGACGGTCACGGACGCCGGGTCCGCCGGCAGGACATCGCCCTTCAGATCGCGCAGGTGGATCTCAAAGTCCGTCGAAGCCCGCTCTTTCAGCAGCAGTTCGCACTGGAAGGCGCCGCCGCGCAAAGCCAGCCAGCCGGAATCCCAGTCGCCGCCGCTGCGCACGAGGCGCGCTTCGCCGCTGAACCCCGCCGGGCTGGCCACCCTGCCGGCGATTGTGCAGGTGATCTCTGGAGAGACCGGCTCGTAAAACAGCTCAATCGCCGCGTGCTCCCGGGGCGCCTCGGCGGTCCGGCTTCGGTGCGGGAGAAGGATCGAGCTGGCGGCGATGGCGGCTCCGGTCGCGACTGTGGTCATCGGGTCGGAATCAAAAGAAATCGGTATCCCAAGCGATTCTTTTAGTATGTGCCGGACATAGGGCGTCATCGTCGGTCCCCCGACGGGAAGGATCGATCGGACATCGCCCGGACGCAGGCCCGCCTGATCCAGCCGCTCTTGCGTCAGCCGCAGGGTGCGGGCGACCAGCGGGGAGATGAGGTCTTCCAGAATCGCGCGGCTCAGCGCGATGCTGTCGACGGGGAGTTCAAGGTCGCTGAGGTCAATCAGCGTTTCGGAGACATCCGACAGGTCGATCCGCGCCCGTTCGCATGCGGACATCAGGTGAAAGTGGGCGACGGGCTGGTCCAGCTCCGGCGCCGTTCCGAGCTTGGGTTTCAGCTGTTTGACTGTCCACTCCGCGACCAGGCGATCGAAATCGGCGCCGCCCAAGAAATTGTCGCCGCCGTGCGCGACGACGCTCATTTCATTCGCCAGAACGCGGACGATAGAAACGTCGAACGTGCCGCCTCCAAGGTCATATACGAGATAGTAGCCTTCCTCGGGATCGTCGTTCAAATACGCCGTCGCGGCGGCGATCGGCTCCTGGAGCAAGGAGATAGCGGTCAGGCCCGCAAGCTCCGCCGCGCGGTGCGTCGCCTCACATTGCGGCTGCTGGAACATCGCCGGGACTGTGATCACCACGTGGCTGGGCTGGACATTGAAGCGGCGCTGCACCGAGCCGCGCAGGTCTTTGAGGATCTCCGCCGACAGCTCTTCGGGCGACCATAAGACGCCGTCGCCCATCGCGGTTTTGGAAGCCGTTCCCATCAGACGCTTGAACTTCGTCGCCGGCGATAGTCCGGGCTTGTTGAGCGCGTCCTGCCCGACGAGGATCTGACCGGCTTTCGTTCGGGCCACCGCCGAGGGCGTCGTCTGTCCCAGCGCGCGATTGCGGACCAGTTCGACCCCGCCGGAGGCCGCCCGCGCGATCGCCGAGTTGGTCGTTCCGAGATCAATTCCATAATCGACTGTTTGCCGCTGCATTGTGTTTCTTCCTAGCTCTCGTCTTGCGCGTCCGCGCCCGTCACGACCACGGCGGCCGTCGCTGTGAGCTGTCCCTGGATATAAACCGCAGGCGACAGGCACTCCGTGATGCGCAATTCTTGTGTCCCGATCTGCTCCACCACGTTCACGCGCAGATTGTCATGATAGACGTGTCCGATGAGATCTTCCACGCGGATCTCCAAGTCCGCAAGGCGCTCCAGCGCGCTTTCACAAGCGATTTTGACCGGCTCCGGCGTGTATTCGGCGCGCTGAGCGCGCCGATCGATGCGCCATATCGCCACGGCTAGCTTTGTGAGCTGAGCGACGTCGACGGCGATCTTGTCATCAAGCGCCCATCCCGCCGCGCGTCGCTGTGAAGGTTCGTTTGGGATATCGCCCTTGGGAGAGGCGGGTTTTTGTTTGGGCAATCGATTCTTCTCCGTCATTTTCCGGGTGTGGGCGCATTACCCATTGACGATGGCGATGATTTCACGCAGTCGGCTCAATTTTTTGTTCGTCTGATCCACCTTGACGTTATAGGCGTCGGACGCCTTCTCCCAGCGCTTTTTTGAACGATCGTAGGATCCGAGGTTGGCGTTGGATTCATCCACATTTCGATTGAAGGCATCGATGGCGGATTGGCTTCTTCGATTGAGTTTCTTTCGGTCGGCTTCAATCTTGCGGGCTTCGGCGGAATGTCGGTCGGACTGACGCACCAGCGCCGCTTCCGCGTCTTCCAGCTTTTGTTTCTCGATTTTGAGAGCGGCGAGCTCACCGTCCACTTCGGCTTGCAGGCGTTTGCCTTCCTCAAACAGTGTGTCTTTCTCTGTTTGTGGCTCGGGCTCAGCCAGCTGCGCGGGGGCGGGCTGGTAGGACAGTGAATCCGCCGAAGCAGAGACATTGGCCTGTGGCGCCACGGGCTGACGTGGGTTCGTAAGATTGATAATCGCCAGATAGCCCCATGCCATCACGGTAATCAGCGCAAGAACGGCGATGCGATGCCGCCAGGTGAACGGAAGTTTTCCCCAGAATATCACCTTGCCGTCCAGGTCGGACGACACCAGGTATCGTCCCAGTGGAAATAGAGGGATGCGGAACAGCGTGACGAATAGCGTGCTGACGCGGCACTGCGGCGCCGCAGGAAATGTTTGCGCCTCGCGAAATCGAATTCCCGTACCCTTGAAATCGAATAGTCTGGGAATATGCTTGATCGGGGAGACTCGAGTGGCGTCGATCTGACCCGGCGCAGCCGCCGGCTGTTTCGGGCGGCGCGCGTTTGCGACCCACTCCAATTGCTGGTCCACCCAAGCCTGGGCTGGACGGTCCAGCGGCAATGATTTGATCTCCAGCAGCGCGCTCTTCATCTCCGCGAGATCCTGCGCCGTGCTGTCTTTGCGCGGCTTGCATCGGGAAATCAGCGCCTCCAAGATCCTATCGGCGTCGGCGTGGATCGTTTCGATCCAAAGCTGCGCCGCGGGAAGCCGCTCGTGCAGAGCGTGCGCCAAATGGTGGAGAAGGTAATACGGGTTGTTATCGATCCAGAAGCCTTTGAGGGAATAGTCTGGCGAAGCAAGCGACCGCGCGATCTGCTGGGACTGCGTGGTCAAGATCTCCAGAGTGCGTCCGCCATAAGTCCCAAACTCGTCGGACATCGCCCGAGTCACAAAGTCTGAATCGAATCGACTTTTTTCCAGACACATAACGATCGATTGGAATCGCCCCGCGTCGAACGCCTCCAGCGCCCCTAGCGCAGTCCGGCATGTGTCTTTCAGGAGAGAGCGGGTAAGTTCGTTCTGAGCCTCCGCGACGAAATTGAATGTCTCGTCCTGATCTTCTCCTTCCTGGTTCAGCAGATCCGAAAGGTAGGCGTCATGTTCGTGGTCTTCGAAGAGAAGAGCGAACGAATGGAGCGCGCGCGCCAGAGCATCGGGGTTCCCGTCGATCCGAAATTGAAACCAGTTTTCCAGAAAATCGATCTGCAGCCAGAAAAACGCCGGCGCATCTTTCTGCGCCTCCTTGAGCGCGCTCAGATCCGCCAGAGAGTTCATCGCGCGGCTGAGCGGCTTGATCTCGTAGGGCCACATCTGCCGATAGATCGTCCGGGTGGCGGCGTTCGCGGTGAGCGCTCGGACCTTATCCGCGCAATCCTCCAGGTCGGCTCGTCCAAAAACAGCATCCAGCCCGACATCGATGGGCAGGCCAACCTTCCGCGCCTGATCGCACGCGGCGGCCTTTTGCCGCAGCGCGCGGGGGCTTTCCGAGGAGGGAACGCAAAGCAGGCGATAGGGGTTGTCGGTGAGAAATCGGCAGGACAAAGGTGTGGCGTTCGGCTTGATGACTTTATCCCCCGAAGGATCGGTTTCGCTGATGGCTTGCTCCATGACATCCCTGCTCTTCGTGGACAGTGCTTTATGGTTCTTCGGCTTTTGCGAAAAATCCTTCTCTAGCAAGCAAGGTTGCAGACGTGTTTTATTTGTTCACGCCGGCAACGATGTCGCCGACGCTGTCGTAACCGATTAAATATCGGTTTGCGGCTGTCAGTGGTTGATTGCTGGTTGGGTGATATTGCGCCGCCTTCCCTCCGTTATCCTTGGCGTCTGGTCCCACGCTGTAGAGTAAATACGCAGCCCCATTTCGTTTGTACTGAAGCGGGTTTGCCTGTGAGCTAAAGGGATCGATGGGAACGGAGGTTAAGTAGCGCGGCGTGAGCTGACTGATCGAAGTAGGATATGCGCCAGTATCGTCGCGATACGCTTTCAGCGCGAGCGCTGTCAGAAACAGCCGACGCTTGGCGGCCGTGTGAAAATATTGATAGCCATTGTGGTCATCAATCTCCAGCAAGTTGGCCATGATATACACAGCATTCTGCTTTTTAGGGGCAACGTCATGGACGAGAGTCGACCATGGAGTGCTCGCCTTTTGGATCAGGCGGTCCATGTCGTCCGCAAAACGACGCTCGTTTAGCCGCTGAAGCGCCTGGGCGATCGGGTCTTGTCTTCGATTCGGTGGGATCATCGCCTGCTGGATTAGCGTCAATCCTGCCCATTTTTGCTCCGCGCGCATCGCTACGAACGGGATGGTCGCGCGGTCGATCTGTTCCAGGCGAAGCGCCGCGTTGGCGGCGCTTCGGGCGTTCAAATGGGGGAGTTCATCCCAGCCGTGCGCAAAGCTTACTCTTTGGAAACGCATTCCCCGGCTCACATCCACGTAAGTGCAGTCATTGATTAAGACCGCGCCGAATTGCGCCTGATCCAGGCAGCTTTTCATCGCCGCAGAATGATTGCCACTGGCGCCGCAGACCTGGTATTCCAGTGTGAACAGGCGACTTAGGCTGAGGAAAGGCTGTTGTTCGCTGAGTCCAAGATCGACCGTTCGGGACAGAGGGTTTCCGCACTCGTGTGTCAATCCGATCCGAACCCGCATCAGCGCCTGCCGATTCTCTTGCAGCATCTTCGTCTTTTCCTGGAGCGTGTAAGTTCGATCCTCGTGACGTTTGGTAATATGATTGACCATAATCGCATAGCCAATTTTCTTTGTGTCCGCAGAGAGTTTCCCGGCGGCCATAAAGTCGTCATAGGCGTTCGGCGTCGGCATGATGGCTGGCGGTATGGGTAAGGGAGGTTTGGAAGCCCAGTAGAAAATGGTGACGACAGCAATCATCAGGCTGATAAGCATCCCATACGCAATTGACTTTGCGAGGAGGGATGGCGTCTGTCTATTTTCATCCAAGCGTTCTGCTAGCGAATTTTCTTCCATGGCTTCTTATTCGATTTGGTCAGCCTTTATTCACGCCGGCGACGATGTCGCCCTGCGAGTTGCGATCCACTCGATGCCGCGCCCTTTCTAACCATGGATGCAGGTCGGTAATCGCTTTGCCGCGATCGTCGCGTCCGTCCGGGCCGATGCTGTACAGAACATATGTGGCGCCGCTGAGGCGGTATCGCAGCGGCGCGCCGCTGAAGGGGTCGGTCGTGGGCGTGCGCAGAATGGCGGGGGTGAGCGCGGCGAGGGTTTTGGGGTAACGCCCGTGTTCGGATTGATAAATGCGCAGGCCGAGTGTTGCGCGCAGCAGGGCGTTCTGCGTGCGTGCGTTGGCGTCGAATAGGACTGTCGGGGCGCTGATGGCGGCGAAGCTCAGGACAGCGAGCGAGGGCTGGAGAGCTTCCAGTCGCGCCTTGCTGTATGGACGGCGCGCGGCGGCGGCGAGCTTGTCCATGTAACTCGTGTATCCCTGCGTGATCGTTTTCTGATCGATCTTGCTGAGCAAAGCGACCGCCGATTTGTCGCTGAGGATCTGGTCGGCGAATTTGCCCCGCCAATCCGGCTGCTGGAAGATCACTTTCAGCAGCGCCAGATATTCCCGCTCTTCCTGGTGGAGAACGTCCGCCAGCGGCGTGTGCAGACGCGCGATCCGATCCATCCGCGCAATCGCCTGCCGTGACTGAGCGGCGCTGAGATGGCCGATCTTCTCCCACAGGTCCACGCACCCGATCGCCTGCACGGCGTTTCCGACCAGTTCGGCGATGACCGACCCTCCGCGCACGCACATCTCGCCTAGCTGCACGGCGTCCAGATCCGAATTGGCCGCGCCGGCCCAGTCGCCATGCGCCGCGCGACTCTGCGCCTCCACTCTGAGCAGGCGGGCCAATGCGCGAAACTTCGCCACCTCCGAGAAGAAGCCGCTTGGCGTCAGCCCATTCACCGCCGGCGGAGGCGTGAACGAAAAGGCGAAGCCTTGACGCAGAAGCCGGAGCGCTTTCGCGTTTCGGCGCACAAGATCGTCACGCTGCGCCGGTGTCAACGCAGTCGTCGCCGCGCCAGGGCCGTCGCCCCCGAGCGCCCGGCTCAGCTCGTCGCCCTTCACATCCATCGCCGCGCCCGCGTCCACAAAATACCGATAAGCGTTGGTGGATGTGACGGCGGCAGGTTTAGAGCCCCCCTGTGCATGCGAGGACAACACTGGCGTCGCGATTATCACGGACATCAGCGCGAGCGAATATTTTGTGGTGGTTTTCATATCGTTCTCTGCCGCCAAGCGAGAAATAGTTAATTTTTATTCACGCCGGCGATGATGTCACCGGGAGAATTCTGCAGAACGAGCGCTTTCGCCTTATCGGTTTTTGCGGCCTCATTCTTGATGGGGGCGCCACCGTCGTCTTTGGTGTCCGGTCCGACACTGTACAGCAAATAGCCGCCATTCTGCAAGCGGTAACGCAAGGGCGCATCGCGGGCGAAGGGATCAATGGGCGCCTTCGCGAGTATCGACGGTGTGAGCAGTGTCAGAGATGCTGGGTAGCGGCCGAATTTTTCGTGATAGACTTGCAGTCCCAGCGTCGCGCGCAGAAGCTCGGCCTCAGCGATTGATAATGTATCCCGGAACTTGAGTTTCGTCCCCGACGGGATGTAGATCAATCCAGATGGGTCCGCATCGGCGATGTCTTTACTCCTCAGGTCATATGGTTTGGATGCGATCGCGATATCATAGTCCATGGCGCGTGTTTGAGCGAGGCGAAGCCTGGCGGGATTGACAGCGTCGATATTAACTCCCTGTTCTTGAAATTCGCGCTTACTGTATTTCTTTTTCTGTTTCTCTATCTCCGTCAGCATGCTTTCCAGCATGAGCCTGGAACTCGATTTCTCAGTGCGCATCACGTTCGCCAGCGGCTCGCGATGTTTCTCAATCTCATCGAGACGGGCGGCGGCATGTTTCGCCTGCGCCGCGTTGAGATGAGGGGTAATATCCCACATCCCAACGCGTCCGATCCCCACGACCGCTTCGCCGACAAGTTTTGTGATAACATCGCCGCCGTGCGCCGACATTTCTCCCAGCTGAATGGCGTCCAGATCGCTTTCCATCGCCCCCGCCCAGTCGCCTCTTTCTGCGCGTACCTGCGCTTCGAACCTTAAGAGCCGGGCGAGATGACGAAAGCTTGCAAAGCCTGGGATGTTCCTGGCCTGATCATTCGGTGGATTGGTCCCAGACGGTGGTGTAAAGGGATAGGGAAATCCTTGGCGAGCGAGCGAAAGCGCCGGTTCATTCGCTTTGAGAATAGCCATTTTCTCCGCAAGTGTATACTTATGCGGAGAGCCTGACTCCGGCGTCCATCCCCCCGCCCGCTCCACCTGAGCGTCCCTGTTGCTTTCCCGAGCCAGCTTGCCGGCGGCGACAAAGTAGTCGTAGGCGTTATGTGATCTGATCGGCGCGGCACTCTGTTTGGTCGGTGTGACGACGCCGCCGAATGCACAGGGAGGTAGGATTGCTATTGCGCAGGCAATTGTAATGAATAGAATGAAATTCTTGGACGTCTTGACTGGCATGTGTCTGAAATCTCCCCAACGCCGATATTTTATCGGCGTCCGATCATTGAGACCCAGGAACATAAATTAAGTTGCCGACGACTTTTATCGCGGGATATTCAGGCTATGCGTTCGATTGAATTCGACGTCATGGCGGTCGTAGCCGGAGTGCCTGTACACCAGAGTGCGTCCGTTCGGCGAAATGCTTTGAATACTGTAGCCTTCGCCGTCCTCAACCCTGGCGCGCTGTAGAAAACGCGTCTTCCCTTTGCCGGTCCAGAGAATGATGTAGCCGGCTCCATAGTCCGCGCCGCCGGTCGCGACGACAAATGAGTGCGGGCGCCCTGGAAGCCAGGCGCAGTTGCGGATGTCGTCAAATTCACGGCTGACTTTCTTGGCGTGAGCCCATGGATGCGCGCCGGCGGTGTTCCGATACACGGTCGCATATCCGACTTCCCCGTCGCCTAGCGTGACACGAGCCACATACTTGCCGTCCGGTGAAACGCGCCGATAATCCGCGTAAATGTGATCGGGTTCGTGCGGCGTGAGCCTGTTCGAACAAAAGGTTTTGTCGAAAATCGTCGTCTTTGCCGGATGGCTTTTGTGGGAATGCTTTGAAGTCGCGGCCGGAGAAATGCACGACGAAAAGATGATGAGAGCGGCAGTCAGCGCTTTGGCGAACGGTGAAATCACGGATCGGTTCCTTGTACGGAAATGACAATCGGGAGCGGCGCGAGTTATCGCGCCGCTCCCGAGATCACTTACATGAAGAACTTCTCATCGACGATCTTGTCGCCGCTGACGGTGTACAGTCCCGCTTCCTTCATCGTCTCACGCTTGCCGCTGGGACGATTCGTGGCGTCGAGCTCAAATCCGACGATGAACTGGTCTCCGTTCACGAAGGGGCCGGTGACGACCACGCTGTGCACTTCGAAATTCGCAACCCACCACTCGCCTTTCTTTCGGACGGCTTCGATGCCATTAGAAACGGGATCGTCGCCCATCGGTTCCGTGCTCACGATGTCATCGGAGTAGTACTGGTTCATCGCGTCTTCGAACTTGCCTTCTTTGCAAAGGTCGACCAGACCCTTCGCGATTTCTGATACGGACATGGTGTTCTCCTGTGTAGGTGTTTGTGTCACTTGCGTACATATATTCGTCATTAGAAATGGGAATTACTTCCTCATTTCGCCTGCCCATCCCCCACTTTAAAAGAAAAATCGCTCCTCGATAATTTGGCCGTCACGTACTTGATACATCGCCGCTTCCTGGAAGCTGACGGCTTGCCAGTCCGCACGCGCGGTCATGTTTATGTCCAGGACGATGACAATACGGTCTCCGTGGATCAATGGTTCCATTGCCGTCACGTTGTGGACTTCGTATTCGTCGAACCACGCCTGCACTTTGGCGGCGACGGCGGCGCGGCCGCATGTTTCCGTGGGCGGATCGCCCGGCTCGATGCTCACGATGTCGTCCGAATAGTATCGGGCAAGTTCATCGCCGAACTTACCCTGGCGCAAGAGGTTCGTGGCCTCGCGTGCGATTTGAGAGATGTCTATGTGGGTATCCTCCGACCGAGCTGTCGTTAGTAATGGTTCAGAAACGCGTTGAAGTCGCCAAGCGAGTCCGGATAAAGGATCATCTTTGTATTTTCCGACTTCGCGGACGGGTTGACCGCCGGGTTGCCGCCGTCGTCGTTTTTATCCGGGCCAATGCTGTAAAGACTGTAGCCGTTCAGCCCGTCTCCCGTGACGGAGTAATGCAGCGGAGCGTCCTGGGCAAACGGATCGCCGGGGACGCGTGGAAGATACTCGGGCGTCAGCGCCTCAAGGGTGGTGGGGTAGGATTTGTGATCGGCGAAGTAGGCGCGCAGCGCCAGCATCGTCATCACGCAGCGGCTGGACATCTCCGACGTCACGTCCTTGAAGCGGCTTTCGTAAATGAGCTTGTATGTAGAGAGTGACAGTGGGTCGCTTTGCCGTGAGATGGGAATGAGCGTGCTGTCGTACGGCTGGCCGTAACGTTCGATCAGGCTGTCCATTTGGTTCTCATAGCTCGTGATGACTTGGTCCTTATCCGACTGTAGCATCATGGCGAACATCTGCCTCGCCGCTTCTTCCTGGCCGTTGGAATCGTCGTTGCCGCCGGCGGTCTGGGCGGCCTGCACGGCAATCGAAGGATGGCTGTAAAGCTCCTTGGCGCTGGTGATGTTCGCTTGCTTTTCGATCTTTAAGATCTCCGTGTAAGGCACATGCAGCGCCATAATCCGTGACAGCCGCTGTGCGCCTTCCTTGGTCCCGTCTGCGCCAAAATCCGGCGTGATGATCATGTCGTGCAGCGGCCGCCGGCCGATCGCCTGGCACGCGACGCCTACGAGCATGCCGATGACGGGGCTGTCGCGCTGGATCATCTCGCCAAGCTGAATGGCGTCGAGTGAACTGTTGATCGCCGTTCGCGTATCCTTCTTTTCGTTCGCGACATCCGCTTCGAGCGCCAGCAGCCGCGCCATGGCGCGAAACTCTTTGTAGTAAGGCATCATGGTCGTGAAGGAGAGAACGGGTGGATTATGGTAGGTGTAAGCGAAGCCTTCACGCAGTTTGGCGAGCGCCGGCGCGTTTTCCTGGATTAGCTGCGTCTTTTCCTCCAGCGTGTAAACATGGTCCAGCGGGTTGCCGCTGTTGTGATTTTTGGATACCGCGAAGCCGACCTTTTGTTGATCGACAGCGAGTTTGGTCGCGGCCAGAAAGACATCATATGCGTTGATGGACGCGGCTTTCGGAGCTTTGACGGCGGGGCGCTTCGCTGCGGACGGCTTTTTAGGCTTCGCTTTCGCGGCGGAAGCGGGCGAGGCGATTGCGCCGAGCGTGACGAAGAGCGCGGCGGCGAGGATCGGCAGGCGTTTCGAGTGGGGCATGGGGCGTTCCTTCGGGAATGATAATGGCGAACGAGTGTAGTAATTGAGGCTTTATTATACGTGATTTCTAAGAAACTTTGCCGTGTGGGCGAGACTTTGGGGGCGAGGTATAATAAAGGCATGTCCAGCGCGCTCGTCATTCATCCTCATAACGGCCGGCCCTACCAGGGGGCTACTCCCGACCCCGCAGGAGCCACCCGCGACGCCATGGCGGCGGCGAAGTCCGGGGCGCTGCCGCTTGTGGAGATTTTCTATTCGCTTCAGGGCGAAGGGCTGCGCACCGGGCAGGCGACGGTGTTCGTGCGCTTCGCCGGGTGTAACCTGGCCTGCGAGTTCTGCGACACGGATTTTCGTGTGCAGCGGCTTGGAACTCCCGAGGAGATCGCGGACGAGATCGCTGAACTCGCGCCCGATTGCCGCTGGGTCTGTTTTACGGGCGGGGAGCCGACAATCCAAGACTTGCAGGAGCTCTGTGATCTGCTGCATGCACGCGGATACCAATTGCAGATGGAGACAAACGGCACGCGTCCGCAGCCGGGCTGGGGGATCGATCACGTGACCGTTTCGCCCAAGCAGCCGCAGGGCGGCCGTTTGGACGTTTGGTACGAAGCGAACGCGGCGGAGTTCAAATACGTTGTGGACGACGAAACGGATTTGGCGCGCGCGCTGGCCGGCGTCCGCGCGCACGGCCGCATGACGTTCCTCCAGCCAAACGCCTTAAATAAAGACGCCATCGCGCTTTGTATTGACGCCGTCAAGGAATACCCCACGCTTTTTCGACTGTCCTTGCAGACGCACAAATTTCTCGATATCCGATAACGAATACAGCCGCCATAAGGCAGGCAGCCGGTTTATTGTCCGCCGCTCGCTGGGTATATTTCAGATGGAGGACGGACATGAACGTGAAGAAAATCTTGTTCTGGGCGGCTGCCGCCATGGTGGCGGTTCCCGTGGCGCGAGTCGTTTGGCTGAAGCGTCAGGATGGCGCGGACTCTGATGCGCGGCGCGGTGCGAAGTTCGACGGCAAGTCGCCTTATCGCGAGATCGTCGCGGACACTCTCAGCCAGCACGAAGGCGAAGAAACGCCGATGGTGAAGGCGTTTGAAGAAGCGCTGGAGCAGGAAACGCATCTGGAAAAGCAGCTCGCGCAGGATATTGGCCTCCGTTCGCCGGCCTGAGTTTACGATCGACAATAGACATAAATGAAGCCCCGCCGAATTTCGGCGGGGCTTTCTGATTGCGTGAAATAATTTCTAATTGACTATGCCTGGAGGTAATCACGCAGGCGTTTCTTGCGGGCGGCGGAGCGTAGTTTGCGCAGGGCCTGGGCTTCGATCTGGCGGACGCGTTCGCGGGAGATATGGAGTTCGTCGCCGATTTGCTGAAGGACGAGCTTGTCGTCCTCGTCGAACCCGAAGCGCTTGCGCATGACGATCTGCTCGCGATCATCCAGCGTATTTAAGATGGCTTCGATCTCACCGCGCATTTCGCTGGCGATCAGCTCGTCCTGCGGGTTGGGCGCGCTTTTGTCGAGCACGAGGTTGCCGAGGGAAGTGCTGTCGTCGTCGCCGACCGTCATGTCCAACGAAACCGGCTCCTGGGTCGTTTGAAGAAGACTATTCATCTTTTTCAGCGAAAGGCCTGTATGCTCAGACAGCTGTTCGATGGTGGGTTCTTCGCCTAGCTCACGACGCAGTTCGGAACGAGAGCGGTCGATTTTGCGCAGGGACTCGGAGATGTGCGCGGGGAGGCGGATCGACTTCGATTTGTTGTCGATCGCCCGGCCGATGCTCTGCCGGATCCACTGGGTAGCATAGGTGCTGAAACGGTATCCCATACTCGGGTTGAACCGCTCTGTGGCCGTCATCAAGCCGATCGCGCCTTCTTGAATCAAGTCCTCTAAAGGAATGCCGCTGGCGAGATAGTTCTTGGCGATGGAGACGACGAGGCGCATGTTGGCCTCGATCAATCGCTCCTTGGCGGCGGAGTCGCCAAAGAGGGCTCGTCTCGACAGAACTTTTTCTTCGCTGGGCGTGAGAAGCTTAGTTCGGGTGAGGCGATTGATATAGGAAACGAGATCATCCGCATGACTCGCATCCGCAACGGCTTCTGGGAAGACCGTTCCGATTGCTTCCGGTCGTCCCCGGCCTGCGGGTGTATTGAAAGATTGGTCGGCTGTCGTGGCCATAGGTGTTACTTGCCTCGCCTGACGATAACGGTAACCTCATCTTCGAGTGAGCGTTGCTATGCAATCGCTTAGTTCGGCGTTCGCTCCCCAATATCCTTCGTCTGGGTATTCAGAATTTTAACGCATCCGTTTTCGGCGTATCGCACTGGGGATTTCCGCCTATCACCTTGTACCCGAACGGCTAGGCTTTAATACCTGTGCGCCTTACCGGGAAATTTGCTATAATCGATTAAGGATATTTGATGCGATGCGTTTGGCGGCGGAAAAAATCGATTTGGATTACGGCGGCGCGGAGCCGGTGCTGCGGAATTTCTCTCTGGATCTTCGCGGCGGCGAGCTGGTGGGGGTGGTCGGGCCGAACGGTTCCGGGAAATCCACACTGATCCGCGCGCTGTCACGGACGCTGCGGCCAAGGCAAGGCGCCGTGCTGCTGGAGGATCGCGACCTGTTTCGGGACCGCACGGCGCGGCAGGCGGCGCAGTCGATTGGGACGGTGCCTCAGAGTACGGAAGTGGCCTTTGAGTTCACGGCGCGCGAAGTCGTGCAGATGGGACGCTCACCTCACTTGCCGCGCCATCCCTTTGCGGGAGCGACGGCGCGCGACGCCGAGATCGTGGACCGGGCGATGGCGCAGGCGGGCGTCGCGCATCTGGCGGACCGGATCGCCTCCACCCTGTCCGGCGGCGAACGGCAGCGCGTGCTGCTGGCGCGGGCGCTCGCACAGGAACCAGGTGTCATCTTGCTTGATGAACCGACGGCGCACCTCGATATCCACCATCAGGCCCAGCTGCTGTCTTTGGTGCGCTCGCTCGCGCACGACGACGGTGTGGCGGTCCTTGCCGTCCTGCACGATCTGAACCTGGCCGCCGAATACTGCGACCGTCTCGCCCTGCTGCATGGCGGGCGAGTGATCGCGCTCGGCGCTCCCGCCGAAGTGCTCACCGCCGAGCATGTGCGCGCCGCCTATGGCGCTCGCGTCTGGGTACGCTGCCACCCGACCAACGGCCGTCCCTTGATCCTGTCTCTCCCGCATGACCCCGAGATATCCGATGAGGCTGCTCCTGAAGCGCCTCTAGGAGATGTTCTGGTCGTCTGTGGCGGCGGTACGGGCGCGGGACTGATGCTGCGGCTGCGCCAGGCCGGGTGGGGCGTGCGCGCCGCTGGGCTGAACATCGGCGATACCGACTTGGAGGCCGCCGAGATGCTCGGCGTCCCCTCTGTAAGTGAAGCGCCGTTCACCGCGCTGTCGGAAGAAGCCGCGCGCCGGATCGAAGCGTCGGCGCTTACGGCGCAGGCCGTCGTCGTTACGGACGTGCCCTTCGGCCGCGCCAATCTCGCCAACCTCCGCGCCGCGCTGCATGCCGCCCAGGCGGGCAAAACCGTGATTTGTCTCCAGTCTCCCGAAACTTCGTTCGCCGAGCGCGACTTCACCGGCGGCGAGGCGGCGGCGCTTTGGGACGAGCTTCTCGCCGCCGGCGCGATGGCGGCTCCCGACGGGGATTCCGTGCTTATGGGGCTTTTGGAATCATTGCGCGCTGAGTGAAATTGGGCCATTTTCGTCTTTTGGCTTAGGTATAATAAGGGCGTTTGGCGGGGAAACTCCTCGCCCTGCGCCGTTGTTCAACAATCGATCACTCAGTTAAAAGCATAGATGGAGGCTTCTCATTACGATGGCTATCGCCAAGGTGGGGCAACCCGCGCCCCAGTTCACCGCTCCCGTTTTCGACCCGGCCGACGGCTCTCGCCTCGGACATAACGTAAGCCTCTCCGACTACAAGGGAAAGTGGCTCGTATTCTTCTGGTATCCGCTGGACTTCACACACGTGTGTCCGACCGAGATCACCGCGCTTTCCGACCGCTATGAAGAGTTCCAGGAACTTGGAACCGAGATTTTAGGCGCCAGCACGGATAGTGTTTACAGCCACAAGGCGTGGGCGTCCACCCCGCGTTCGGCCAACGGCATCGAAGGCCTGGCGTACCCGATCATCTCGGACATGACCCATCATGTCGCCGAGGATTACGGCGTCCTGATCACCGAAAAGGGCATCGCCCTGCGCGGTCTGTTCATCATCGATCCCGAAGGCGTGCTTCAGTACGCCACGATCAACAACCTGAACCTGGGCCGCAGCGTCGATGAGACGCTTCGCGTTCTGCAGGGACTTCAGACCGGCGGCCTTTGCCCCTCGGACTGGAAACCCGGTCAGAAGACCCTCAAAGGTTAAAACCAAAACGACAGAAAGGGAAGCGTCATGCCGTTAAAAAGCGGAACTCCCATGCCGAGCCTGGACGGCGCCACGGAGTGGTTCAACGGGGAAGTCAAGAGCGAGTCGCTTGCCGGCAAGCCGACCCTCGTTTACTTCTGGGCCGTCTCCTGCTACATCTGCAAAAACAACATGCCGACCATCGGGGCGTGGAAGAAGGAGTTCGAAGGCCAAGTCAACTTCGTCTCCGTTCACATGCCGCGCCAGGAGTCGGATACGGACCTGGAAGCCGTGAAGAAGATCATGGCGGAGTTCGGGATCGACGAACCGGTCGCGGTGGACGGCTACCACGAAATCGGCGAGCGGTTCCAGACCCAGGGCTACTGGCCGTACTACTTCCTGTTCGACGCCGACGGCAACCTCAAGAGCCGCGCGGCGGGCGATGTGGGCCTGAAATCGATCGAAGGCACTTTGAATCGATTGATCAATCCAGAGCCCGTCGCCGCCTGATGCGTCGAATAGAACACTCCAGAACAGAGCGCGCGATTGTTTCGCGCGCTCTGTTTCTTTTACATGTGGCCTGCGAATCCAGTGGTGAATCAATATTTTCCATGTGCTAGTCAGGGAATCCCTATTCGGTGAGTGGGACCGTATGATAGAATAGTCTTGGGAATAAATTTCCACTCAGTGCCGAGACTCGCGCCGATAGCCTCACAGCTTGCGGCGGCGGTTTATTAAGAATAGCCAATGTCCCAGCGGTTTCGAAACCGTTTTATCGCTTGGTTCGAGTTCTCGATAAGGAGCACGTATGGAAAACCGCCAGTCTCCCCGCATTCGCGCGGGATTTACGTTGATTGAACTGCTCGTGGTTATCGCTATCATTGCGATTCTCGCCGCGATCCTCTTCCCCGTCTTCGCCAAAGCTCGTGAGAAAGCTCGCCAGATCAGCTGCACTTCGAACCAGAAACAGCTGGGTTTGGCGATTATTCAATATGTGCAGGATTACGATGAGACCTATCCCATGGTCAATCTGGACACGATCGCCGGGCAGGTCGGCTGGGCGAATTTAGTTCAGCCTTATGTCAAATCAGTCGCAGCCTATCATTGTCCTGATTTTCCGGGAGCTCAAGATACTTCGCTCGACCTTGCGGCTTATTCCGTCACATTCAATTACAACTCCATGCTGGGATATGTGGACTACGGCAGAATGTCGGCCTGGGACATCTCCGACTCTGGTCAGCCTCTGTCGGCAGTCAGCAATCCTTCGTCCACAGTCCAACTGATGGAGGCGTATCCCTACAACGCCAGCAGTATGCGTCCCTACGGCGCGGGACACGACTGCAGCGGCTTGATCGTTCCTCAGCATAATACTGCTCCGTGTGACGATCAGGCCATGAACTACTCACCGAGCGGCTTTGGCAATTACAACGGCGCCGTACAGGTCCATACCGGCGGCGGCAACTACGCTTTCACGGATGGTCATGTCAAGTGGTTCCGCCCTGAGAAACTCTACGGTGGGAGCACGCCATTTTCCGTGTCCGGCGACTCGCCGACGTTCCACGTTCACGACTGAATGACCGAGCACAAAAACGCCCCGCTTTTTCTTTATAGAGAAGAAGCGGGGCGTTTGCGCGTTCAGACCGGCAGCAAATCAGCGAACTTCCGATCCTGGCGCGACGCTTGGGTCTTCCGGCGTCACTAAGATCGCGCGGCCGTTGGCGTCGGTGGCGGCGAGGAGCATCCCCTGGGAGTAGATCCCGCGCATCTTGCGGGGGGCGAGGTTGGCGATCACGACGATCTTTTTGCCGATCAGGTCTTCCGGAGCGTAGCTTTCGGCGATTCCGGCGAGCAGGTTGCGCGGCTCGGCCTCGCCGACGTCGATCGTCAGGTGCAGGAGCTTGTCGGCGCCTTTGATACGGTCGGCGGTCTTGATCTCGGCGACTTTCAGCTTCAGCTTGACGACATCGTCAATGGTGATCGTGTCATCGATAACTTCGGCGGGCGTGGCGGCGTCGGTCGCGGGCGCGGTTTCGGCGGCGGGCTCCGGAACAGCAACGGTGGTCGCTTCGGGCGTCGGGATAGGCTCACTCACGATTTTCTTTTCCTTCGGTGGCTTGGACGCGGCTTCTTTGGCGTTCAGTTCTTTGATATTGATGCGTGGGAAGATCGGCTGCGCTTCGAGCGTCTGCGTTCCCGTGGCGAGTAGGCCCCACTCTGACGCGGTCTCCCAGGCAGGGACGACACTCGGATCCAGGCCAAGCTGCTCGCGGATGCGGGCGGAGGCGTAGGGCATGAACGGCGCGATCAGGACGCTCGCAATAC
Organism: Capsulimonas sp.; assembly: GCF_039929585.1. NCBI lineage: Bacteria > Bacillati > Armatimonadota > Armatimonadia > Capsulimonadales > Capsulimonadaceae > Capsulimonas > Capsulimonas sp. Next base: position 3,499 of record NZ_JBDSQY010000369.1, on the reverse strand, counting down.
GATTTGCTTCCAGCACTTCATACAGGGCTTCGGTGACGCCCTGCTTGTCGCCTTCTTTTTGGCGCTTCCAGGGGGCGGAGGTGTCGATGGCCTTATTCGAGGCGGCGATCAGCTTCCAGATCGCGACCAGCGCGGCGCCGGGATTGAGCTTCTCCATCGCTTCGGTCGCTTCGCGGTAGACTTCCTGGGCGAGTGTCGCCACGGAGCTTTCTGCGGTCGCGGCGGCGGCTTCGATGATGACGCTGTCTTGATACTGCTTGAGCATGTTCAGCGTGCGATTGAGCAAGTTGCCAAGATCGTTGGCGAGATGATAGTTGAAGTGCTCGACCAATGTCGCCAGGGAGAACTCGGCGTCTCCGGTGAAGGAGATGTCGCGGATGAGATAGTAGCGCAAGGCGTCAATGGCCGCGCCCTGGGTCGCGCCGCTGGCGGCGACGAGATAATCCACGGCTTCCTGCGGCGTGGGGATATTGCCTTTCGACTTCGCGCCCTTTTCGCCGCCCACCAGCCACCAGCCGTGGCCGAGGACATGCGCGGGCAGCGGCAGATCCAGGCCCATCAGCATCGCCGGCCAGAGGGTCGCATGGAAACGGACATAAATCTCTTTGCCGACTAAGTGCAGGTCCGCCGGCCACAGCGTCTCCCAATTCGGATCGCTGGGCCAGCCCGTGGCGGCCAGATAATTGATCAGCGCGTCGAACCAGACATAGACGACTTGCGACGGATCGTCGGGCGTTTCAATGCCCCAGCCGGTGTTGCGGCGGGACACGGCGACATCGCGCAGGCCCTCGTCGATAAAGGCCAGCACTTCGTTGCGGCGCGTGTCGGGCTGCAAAAATGCGGGGTTGGCGTGGATATACTCGCGCAGGCGCTCGCCATAAGCCGAGAGCTTAAAATAATAGACATCTTCCGTCACGCGCTCGACTTTGGCGCCGCTTTCGATCGCGACGCCGTCTTTGACTTCGGAGTCGCGGAAGAACGTTTCATCGGAGACGGAGTACCAGCCCTCATACTTGCCGGCGTAAACGTCGCCGCGCTCACGCAGACGGCGGAACACTTCCTGCACGACTTCTTTGTGTCGCGGCTCGGTGGTTCGAATAAAGTCGTCGTAGGAGATATCCAGAAACTTCCACGTCTCCACAAATCGGCTGGAGATCCGGTCGACAAACGCCTGGGTCTCCTCACCCTGCTTCGCGGCGGCGTCCGACACCTTCTGCGCATTCTCATCGGTGCCGGTCAGGAAGAAGACTTCCTCGCCGCGCTGCCGATGGTAACGTGCAAGCGCATCCGCCACGAGCGTTGTGGTTGCGGAGCCGACGTGCGGAACGCCGTTGACATAATAGATGGGGGTTGTGAGATAGAATTTCTTCGAGTTTGCCACAATGCAGCCTTTGTCTGGAAATCGCGCGATTGGCGAAAAATTGAGTGCTAGACAGTAATTGTACCCGAGGAGAGGCGCGTATGTCAGGGCGGAACGCGCGAATCCACGGTCCGTCCCTGTGTCATCGAGAAGTTTTGGAACGGACCTGGTCTGAATTTGCGTATGATATTGCTTTTCTTACGTCGGTCTCCTATGGTACAATAGCGCAATGCTGGATATCAAACTCTTACGTACCGATCCCGATGGCGTGAAGACGCGCCTGCTGGCCCGCAACGCCGACCCGACCGCCGTGGATGGCGTTCTGGAAATCGACGCGCAGCTTCGCGCCAACAAGACCGAAGGCGAGCAGCTTCAGGCGGATTTGAACTCATCCAGCAAGAGCATCGGCGCCTTGATGAAGGATAAGAAGTTCGAGGAAGCCGAAGCGGCAAAGGCGCACACTCGCGAGCTGGGCGACCAGATCGCCGTGCTGGCGGAGAGCCGACGGCCTTTGGAAGAAGACCTGGACGCCAAGCTCTTTCTGATCCCGAACCTGCCGCATGAGACGACGCCGCCCGGAGACGAAGAGAACTTCCAGATTACCAAGACCGTGGGCGAGCCGCGTAAGTTCGATTTCGAGCCGAAGGCGCACTGGGATCTGGCGACGGATCTGGGGATTATCGACTTTGCGCGCGGAACCAAGCTTTCGGGCAGCGGCTTTGTACTATACAAAGGGATCGGCGCGCGCCTGGAGCGCGGCCTGGTCCAGTTCATGCTCGATCTTCATCAAGATAAGCATGGCTATACCGAGTGGGCCACGCCGTTCTTTCTGTCCCGTGAGAGCATGAAGGCAAGCTGCCATCTGGCGAAGTTTACGCCGGAGATGTACCACGACGCTGAGGACGATCTCTTTGCGCTGCCGACCGCCGAACCCGCGCTGATCAATATTCATCGCGATGAGATTTTGGATGGCCGCGACCTGCCGCTGAAATATGTGGCGTATTCGCCCTGCTGGCGCCGCGAGGCCGGCGCTGCGGGCAAGGACACCCGGGGACTGCTGCGCGTCCACCAGTTCGACAAGGTCGAGATGGTGAAGTACACGCTGCCCGAGACGTCCTACGACGAGATGGAGAGCCTGCTCACCGACGCCACCGACGTGCTGGACGCGCTCGGCCTGCCGTACCGGATCAAGCTGCTCGCGGGCGGGGATATTTCCTTCGCCGCAACCAAGTGTTACGATGTCGAGGCGTACGCGCCCGGCGTCGACAGCTGGCTCGAAGTGTCGTCCTGCTCCAACTGCGAGGACTTCCAGAGCCGCCAGGGCAGTATCCGGTTCCGCCGCGAACCGGGAGCGAAGCCTGAGTTCCCGCACCTGCTCAACTGCAGCGGCACCGCGCTGCCGAGAGTGCTCGCCGCCCTTCTGGAGACCTACCAGGAGGCCGACGGCTCCGTGCGCATCCCAGAGGTGCTTCAGCCCTATCTCGGCGGCCTTTCCGTTTTGACTAAAGGATAGATTTCCGTGCAATTTACACACGAAATGACGATGACCCTGGACGCGACCCCCGAAGCGGTGTACGCGGACTGGACCGACGCCGGCATTCTGCCCTCGCGTCTCACGCATGTCCGCGCCATCGCGCGCGGCGACCATGAGGACCTGGCCCGACTGGTGATCATGATCGCCGGCCGCCACATCGAGTTCCCCGCCCAGCGCACCATGTGCGCCGCCAACACGATCTGCTGGCAGAGCCTGGGCGAAGAGTTCCTTTATGTCCTCACAGTCGAAGTCAAACGCGAGAAAAAGAGCGGCGGCTCCGCCGTCACCGTCACCGTCGCGTACGATCCGCCGGGCTTCCTGATCGACTTGATCGAACTGGGCACGCAGCGGATTTTCAAGCAGCAGTTCGAAGCGGACATCAAGCACTACGCCTCGTCCGTGGACACGCCCGATCTGCTGGGGGCGCTGGGGATGGCGGGGTAGGGACCCCATCCCCTCAACTCGCTTTGGCTCGTTTGTCCCCTTTCCCTGCTAAAGGCCCTTCGGGCGGGAAAGGGGATGTTCATCACTGCGGTCCGCACGAGTTAGTCGTTTGCTTTTTGGATAAGAGGCCCCTCCGCCCCAATTCTGGGGGACCAGATTTC
>NZ_JBDSQY010000368.1:0-10388 GCF_039929585.1 Capsulimonas sp. | reverse complement strand
ACTTTGAGTAATTCGCGCAGACCGGCGTCCAATTCAAACTCGTCCAGCGTCTTACCGAACGCCCGCATCGCGGCGTAAACTTCGGGCGCGACATCCGGCAGGCTCATGCGCGGGGTATGTGTTTGATCGGTCATTGTTCACTCCTCTTTCGCCTGGGAAATTATGAATGAGATTGTACCGTTCAAAATGGATTGACAACAGCCCCATATATCGCCAAAATAACGATACCACTTTGGAGAATGGGACACTTGCCGAAACGCGCCGCCGGAGCGATCTTGACGGGTTTGAGCCTGGACCGTACGCAGGGCACGCCCCTATACCGCCAGCTTTATGACGGTTTGCGGGATGCGATCCTCACCCAGCGTCTCATGCCCGGCGAGCGGCTTCCGTCCACGCGCACGCTTGCGGAGGAGCTCGGCGTATCGCGCCGTACAGTCGTCGATGCGTTTTTGCAGCTCTACGCGGAAGGGTATCTCGACGGCCGCATCGGCGCCGGAACGTACGTCGCCCAGACACTTCCTGATGACTTTGTGAAAACCGACGCTGTCTCCGCCCCGCCGATCTCCGAATCGTTCTCCAGCACTCCTCCGTTGTCCCGTCGATTTCTCGCACAACGCGCCCATACAGATCATGTGCTGGCGCAATTCCAAACGGACAAGGAACAGGGACGCGCATTTCTGCTGGGAACACCGGCGCTCGACGAGTTTCCAAATGCTCTCTGGGGACGGATCGCGGCGCGCATCGGGCGTGGGACAGCGGCTCACGCCGATTCCTATCAGCACTCGGCCGGACATCTGCCCTTGCGCGAAGCAGTGGCGGCCTATCTGGGCGGCGCACGCGGCGTGCGCTGCCGCGCGGAGCAAGTATTGATTGTCGCCGGAGCGCAGCAGGCAATTTCGCTGATCGCGCATGTCCTGATCGATCCAGGCGACTCGGTGTGGATGGAGGAGCCGGGTTACTTCGGCGCGAAGGGCGCCTTGCTGGGCGCGGGCGCGCACCTCGTCCCCGTACCCGTGGATGGTGAGGGGCTGGACTCAGCTCAGGGAAGACGGCTTGCCCCCAATGCGCGGCTGGCTTTCGTGACGCCCTCGCACCAGATGCCGCTCGGCGTCACCATGAGCCTTCCGCGCCGCCTCGCCCTTCTGGAGTGGGCGCGGGACGCGAACGCCTGGATCATTGAAGACGACTATGACAGCGAGTACCGATACGCAAGTCGCCCGCTCGCCGCCCTGCAAAGCCTGGATACTCATGAACGCGTAATCTATATGGGCACCTTCAGCAAGGTGCTCTTCCCCTCGCTGCGTCTCGGCTACATCGTCGCTCCCCCGAACCTCGTCGATCCCCTCACCGCCGCCCGGCGTCTCATGGACTCGCATTCACCTCTGCGCGATCAGCTGATTCTCACCGAGTTCATGCGCGAAGGCCACTTCGAGCGCCACATCCGGCGCATGCGCGCGCTTTATCACGAACGCCAATCCATACTCCTAGAGGCCGCGCGACGCGAACTCGCGGGGATTCTCGACATAGCGCCCGCAGACGGCGGCATGCACCTCGTCGGCTACCTGCCGCCCGGGACAGATGACCGGCAAGCGGCTCTTGAAGCCAAGCGCCAAGGAGTGCGAGCGCAGGCGCTCTCGTACAATTACCTGGAAGCTCCTGAAAGATCGGGGTTAGTTTTGGGTTACGCGGCGGCTTCGCCGGCGGAGATTATTGCGGGCATTCGGGGATTGGCGACGGCGTTACGCCGCCGCTAGAACTTCTTTCAGAAACTGAGCGATCGTGGATTTCCGTGTGGTCGCAGCAAGAAGAAGAGGCAACAGGACCTTCGGAACGCCCAGTTCATCTCGCCCTTGAATATCAACCCCATGAGCCATCAGCAGACGGACGGCCTCGACGCTGCCGCCCTGCACCGCATTCGTCATCACGTCCATCGGCCCACACATCGCCAGTGGTGAGGCGCCGGCGTCCAAAAGCGCCTCGACGGTCTTCGCGCTCCCGGCATGCGCCGCGCGCATCAGCGGCGTTATCCCATCTGCGTCCGGCTCATCGACACGGGCGCCTGCTTTGAGCAGAAGTCGCACAAGATCCACGCACCCCAGGTCGGCCGCTGACCAAAGTACAGAGCGACCCAGTGACGTCTTTTTATTGGGATCGGCGCCGATTTCCAGGAGCGCACGCGCCGTCTCGATCTGATTCGTATAGACAGCAGCGCTCAGTGGCGGAAGGAGCCGCCCTCCAACGAGGTCCGGTTCGGCATTTCGCTCGGCTAACGCCCGCACCATCGCCAAATCTCCGCTGCGGGCTGCCTCCGCCATGGCCGTGACGCCAGACTCCTTGATGGCGTTGATCTCAGCTCCATGCTCCAGAAGCAGATCGACGACATCTACATGGCCGCGACTGGCAGCCGCATGGAGCGCATTGGCCCCGAATATGTCCGCCGCACGAACATCGGCGTCGAGCCTCAAGAGGCGCCGCACCAGATCAAGATGGCCGCCTGCGGCGGCGGCGATCAGAGCCGTACCTCCGGAGGAACCCGGGATATTGACCGCGCCATTGTGGAGAACGCCTTTGAGCCTCAAGCGCTTCAAAAGCGCATTGACGGGCGCCCAGTCGCCCAGCGCCGCGACTTCCGGCAGACCGACGGGCGCTCCCGCAGCCTTCAATAATCGCACAACATCTGCAAAACCCGCCAGCGCCGCCGCGCCGATCGGCGTCTGCCCTCGCTGTGTTTTCCGATGAACATCCGCGCCGTGCTCCAGCAAGAGACGCACGCAATCGACATGGCCTCGTGATGACGCCGTCAAAAGCGCCGTACGTCCATATGGGTCCGCCCAGTTTACTGTCGCTCCATTCTCGATCAGTGTTCGAATGCAGTCTACTTGCCCGCCGTACGCCGCAGCCATCAACGCCGTAGCGCCGCCATCGTCAAGACGGTCCACATCGGCCGCCGGAAGCATCTGCGCAAGGCGATCCAAATCTCCATCTCGCGCCGCCTTATGGAGCGTCGTGCCATCGGCCTCCCGAAGCATCCCGAGAATCTCGGGATGGGAAACCGCCATGCTTTTCAGCGTCACGCGTGGTCCAAGGCCTCTCGGAGCGGCGCCCCGCTCCAGCAGCAAACGAACCACGCCCCTATGGCCACCCGTCACAGCAACCGTCAGCGCGGTAAGCTCATGCCGTGTCGCCTCTAAATCGGCCCCGGCGTCCAGCAGAATTCGGACGATCTCCTCGCAGCCACGTATGGCCGCATGGAAAAGAGGCCCCCCATCATCGGCGGCTTCGTTCACATTCGCTCCTGCATCGACCAATGCGTGTACGATATCGGTCTGGCTGCGAACGATCGCCCAGTGCAGGGCGGCAGCCCCATCCGCGCTCCGAATATTGACATCCGCGCCGGCGTCGATGAGCAAACGCACGATGGCTTCGGACCCGAAGAGGACCGCCCCCAACAGCGCCGAGCGGCCTTTCGAGTTGACCGCGTTCGCATCGGCGCCTTCCCGTAAAAGCAATTGTGCGATTTCGGTATGCCCGTGTCGGGCCGCGAGGATCAGCGCGGTGCTTCCCTTCGCGCTCCGGGCCTCGATATCCACGCCAGCCGCCAAGATTCGACGCACGTTTTCCAGGTTCCCCTGGGAGACAGCGTCCAGCAATTCGCTCATTGCGCCATCCTCTCTCGTCGCATTTAGTGTAAGCTCCAAAGCGTCACGCCGACCAGTGCGGCCGCCGTAATCACCCAATTATAAGCCGCATGGTGAAGCGTGCTGCGCTCGACGCCGCCTCGGAAGTACTGGAGCGTGAACCAGAGTCCGCCGATCGTCAGAGCCAGTCCCGCATACAGCGGCACGCCGACGACGCAGTGTCCAAGGCCAAATCGTAAGCTTCGCCACGCTCCCTGCTTCCAATTACGCGTCCCTTCCCGGTAACTTTTCTCCTCGCTCCGAGCGAATTTCGGAATGCTGACGGCGAAGAGAAGCAAAAACGCAATCCCATAGTATTTGATATGCGCAGGCAGCACACTCAAATTCGTGGCGGAACCATGCCCTCCGGGGATTAAATAAAGCCAGGACCGATTGAGCGCGGGAAAGAGATGCAGCAGCGTAAGGGCCGCCGTGGCGGTTACCAGTACGATGAGCAAGTTTTGGAACAGAATAGGAAAAGTCAACTGACGCACGACCGCCCAGGCGTCGGTCAGAAGACCGCGCCGTAAATTGCGGGCGAGCAGCCAGGTGAGAAACCCACACCAGGCGTACTGGGCGACACGCCAGCCGTGCGAGTCCGACCAGACCAATCCCCAGCCGTCCGCATCCTGTCCACCGGAAGCCACAGGATGCGGAACTCCAGCGATGATAGCCCAGCAGAGTGCGACAAAACCACTGAACATGAGCAGCGACACACCAAGACCAAGAGCCATCTTTACGTTGCTCATCGGCTCCGACTTCTCATCTTTCACTGACGGTTTCGCCTGCGCTGACCGCGACGCCTCCATCGTCTTCAAACCGGAGGCCATCATGTACTCGCTTTGCTCTCTTAACTGCTTCAGAATAGCGTCACGAACCGCCGCATCATGACGGGCAAGCTCCGCCATGGCGGCCTCAAGGGGGCTGTTATCTTCCGCAGGAACATTCGTGCTTGTCGACAGCGTCTTCTCGACGTCATCCATAAGTCAGCCCTTTCGTGGGTTCCGATGACGCCAGGGGCGCGAAGTGCGCGGGACAAACATTCGCAGGAGCCAGTGATCTCTATTCCAGCCGGAGCAAGCTTGATCGTTCATCAATCGGTGAGACACGTGAGCACCGCCAAAGTTGCACGACATGCGTCAAATAGCTTTCATTTCTCAGGACAAATATTCTGCGAAAACTATTCAGCTCGCCTCTTCACTCCAATATCTTTGTGTACTTATAAGCCCATAGCCCCCACTCGCTTAAGTCCGCGAGCAATCGGGATCGCGCCCATTTGTTTTAGTGCTTGCCTCCCGCCTCAATCAGCAGCGCAGTGACGCGCTTGAAGCCCTGTTTGCGGGCAAGAGAGAGCGCTGTTACGCCGTCCGCCGCAATCGCATTCACATTGGCTCCGTGGCGCAGGAGAAGACGAACGACTTCCGGATGCCCCTGGGGATTCGGGAGATCGTTTTGAGACGCTTGTGGGGAGCGTGCGGCGTCTGAGTCGTGATAAAATTCTCGTTTACTAGCGCTTTCCTCACGGGCAAAGTCATTCGAGCCGTCGTCAACCGCGAGCATCAGCGGCGTTCGTCCCTGCTTATCGATTTTGTTGACATTCGCGTGATGGGCGAGCAGCAGGGTCGTCATTTTCAAATCGCCGGCGGCCTGCATCAGGGCGGTCTGTTGTTCCTGGTTGACTGCGTCAACCTTCGCGCCATGGGCGAGCAGGATTTTGGCGCCGTCCGGCATACCCAAGGTGACGCACTGCACCAGCGGCGTCACTCCGCGCGCGTCGGCAAGGTTCACGTCCGCGCCGTGAGCGATCAGAAGGTCCACAGATCGTTTTGCAAACTGCTGCGCCTCGCGGATATCCTTCATATTTGAGCCGGAAAGCGAGCCGTCCTTCAGCATTTCCTCCTCGGCGAGTGCGCCAGACCAGGACTCCAGCGCTCCCATCAGCGCTGTTTGGCCATCCTGCATACTTCCGGGAGCGCCTGTTGTATCGCGTCCATTCACGTCCGCGCCTTTGCTGAGCAGCAGTTCGATGAGACCAGCCTGGCCGTCATTGGCGGCAACGAATAGGGCGCGGCTTTGGTTCGCGCGTACGTCCACGCCGGCCGCCAGGAGCAAATTGATAATCCTCTCCCTTGCGTCGAAGACGGATTTCCCCTGCTTCCCCTGGCTCGCGGCGGCGTCACGCGGGAGCCGCACAAACTCCCCGCCAGCCTCATGAACGGCGATCTCGAGCGCCTTTGGCCCCTGCTCGCCTTTGACATTCACGCCGCGCTCGATCAGCGTTGCGACGACATCCGCCTGAGCCTGCCTGACGGCTTCGGTCAGTGGAGTAATCAGCAATGCCCGAGTGGATGTGGCGGCGTTGATATCCGCGCCCCGGTCCAGCAACAAACGAACCTGGGGGAGGTCTCCGTAGAACGCCGCGAGGTGAAGCGCTGTCCTGCCTTTTTGCCCCTTCCGGTTCACATCCGCGCCGCGATCCAGCAGCAGCCGCGTCGTTTCGACGCTCCCGGACTTCATCGCCGCCATCAGCGGGGTCATTCCCTGCGCATCTGGCGCGTTGACATCGTCCCCGGCGTCAAGACGGGCGCGTACGCGCACGGGATCTCCAAACTGCGCAGCTTCATGAAGGTCCATCGGCGAGTGATCGCGCAGTACGGTGACGACATCGCTCCAGCCCCGTCCCGCCGCCCAGCGGATCGCCGACCAGCCCCGTTTATCCCGCAGCGATGGATCTGCGCCGCGCGCCAGCAGCGCCTGGACAACGCCGAGGTTATCCATCTGTGCGGCGAGCATCAGCGGCGTGGTTCCGTCCGCATCCGCCGCGTCGACCACAGCCCCATGTTCGAGCAGGACATTGGTCATTGCCAGAGCGCCCGAACTTTTCAGTCCGCCGGCCATAACGGCGTTATAGAGAGCGCTGCCGCCTGTCGGGAACTGCTTCGTCCGCGCATTCACGTCTGCGCCCTTCTCCAGCAATTTCTTAACCGATACAAGGTCATTCATGTCCACGGCGGCCATCAAAAGAGTGCGTCCAGCGTCAGTGTCTGAAGCGCTGGGCTGCGACACACGTTCGATCAGCAGACGGAAAATCGGCAGGTACTTCTTTCGAGCGTCGGCCAAATCCTGCGCCGCCAGCATTACCACAGGATATTGCCCCGGTTGTCCCTCCCAGCCAACCTTGGCGTCAGCAGTGGCGCCCTGGTCAAGGGCGGCTTGAACGGCAGATAATTTCCCTTGCCGCACCGCGTCCACCAGACGAACGTTTTGCGGCGTATCCGGTACGATGATCTGTTTAGGATTCCTAGGCGTGAGCTGAGCCTGCATCGGCTTCCGATTGTCCGGGGCGTCGACCGACTGTGCGTAAATCAAACCAACGGCGGATGATCCAGTGACTATAGCAGCGGCAAGGACAGAGAGATAACGTTTCATGGAGTCTCACTCTCAGAATAATATATTGCCATTATGCGTTCGCCCCAGCAAAACCTGCTCGCTTGTCATCGAATACCTGTTCATTCTCATTGTCTCAAACGACTACTCCAACTGCTTCGCATAATCGAATGCGTACTTGCACCAATTGTCGAAACTAGCAAGCTGTTTGAAACAAATCCAATCCAAGGCAGTCTCAGCATTTCGTGAGATCTTCAGAAGGCGATCGTACAACTCGGGATGCGTATGCAGTTCGTAATCATCGAATTCCCGAAAAATGTCTTCCGGGTTAGTCGGCAGAGGCGCAGAAAGCGCCTCCAGTACGGCGAGCACTTCCGCGTTCGCGGGATGCGGGAAACGCTGTTTGGGGTCGCCGGGATAGAATGACATTGCTTTGGGCCTTTGTTTCGTCTATTCGTCAAAAAGCCGCAACTGCAACGCCTCGGACTCCAATTTGTTGAACAAGGCGTTCGCGCGATCCTCCGTGACCGAATAATCAGGATCGTGACATTCTCTAAGTACGAGTAGGGTCAGTTGCTTCATTTGCCCCCAGACTGCATAGACTTCCGGCGTGAGTTCTGTTGGCAATGGCATAATTTCTTTATCTTTCTTAATAAGGAACGCGCGGTTCGATAAGAACGGGCAGTTGTTGTCAAGATACCCTGCGAAGGCAAAGAATTCGCTCAGACTATTGAATACTGTACTGTCTGGACGGTATACTATCTTAATGTACGCAAACAGCAAAAAGGCGATGCTGCTTCAGGCGGCGGCGCGAATCGTGCGGCGGGACGGGGTGTCCAAGCTGACTCAAGATGCGCTGGCGGAGGAGGCAGGGGTGAGCAAGGGCGGAGTGCTCTATCACTTTCCGAGCAAGTACGCGCTGATTGCGGCGCTGGCTAAGGAACGCATCGCGCAGTTTGAGGGAAACGTGGAGGCTTCGGTCGCTCAAGATGACCAAGAAGCAGGACGCTGGACGCGTGCGTATGTGCGGGCGTCGGCTGAGACGCAGGGGGATGGCGATCCTTCGGTGGGGCTGCTCGCGGCGGCGGCAAGCGATCCGGCGGTGATGGAGAAAATAAGAGAGCGGTTTGCGGAGTGGCAGGCGCGTGTGGAAACTGATGGGATTGATGAGGCGACGGCGACGCTGCTGCGATTGGCGGCGGACGGATTGTGGCTGACGGAGATGCTTGGGCTTGCGCCTCCGGCCGGGGAACTGCGTGAGCGCGTGGTGGCGCGAATGCTGGAACTCTCGCAAAGCCAAGAAGGAGTATAATACTCTAATGACACGCATTAAAATCTGCGGTATCACGAACCGCGACGACATGGAGGCGGCAGCGGCTTATGGAGTGGACGCGCTAGGGTTCATCGCCGTCCCCAACTCACCGCGCTTTGTGTCGCCGGAGCGCTTCGATGAGATCGCCACCCAGCCGCCTTTGTTTGTGAAACGCGTGGTGGTCGTGATGCGTCCCGAAGACTCCAATGACTATCCCGCCGATTACATCCAGTATTACCATGAGACCACGGACAAAGGTCAGTCCCGGCGCAATACGCATTGGCGCATCAAGTGCTTTCGGATGAAGGACGCCTCGACGCTGGACGAAATCCGAGCGTTCTCCGATCCCGTTTCAGCATTGCTGCTGGACACCTATCACAAAGATAAACTCGGCGGCGCAGGCGAGACGTTCAATTGGGACCTTGCTGTGGAAACGAAGCGCTTGAGCGGCAAGCCCATTCTCTTGGCAGGCGGACTGACGCCAGAAAACGTCGTCGACGCCCTGGAAGCCGTGCGCCCGGACTGCGTGGATGTCGCCTCCGGAGTCGAAAGCAGTCCCGGCGTGAAGGATCACACTAAGGTGAAGGCGTTCATTAAAGCCGTCCGCGCGTGGGACGCGCGGCAGGCGTAATTGATCTAACAGACAAGCATTTGACAACGCCCATACGCGAGTGTTAGAATATCAGAGTAAGCAGAAAGAAGTACGAATATGGCAGTTGACACGCTATCGGCCGAGAATTTGTATGTCGCGGACGCGCAGGGGCGGTTTGGCGGCGAGTTTGGCGGACGCTTCGTTCCCGAGACCATCATCCCCGCGCTGGACGAGTTGACGGAAGCCTACGCCAAAGCGAAGGCGGATCCCAAATTCCAGGAAGAGTTCGCCTACTACTGCAAGGATTATGTTGGACGCCCCACCCCACTGTTTTTCGCCGAAAAGATGACGCGCGAGCTGGGCGGCGCACAGATCTATTTGAAGCGCGAGGACCTCGCGCATACCGGCGCGCACAAGATCAATAACGCGCTCGGCCAGATTTTGCTCGCCCGCCGTATGAACAAGCCGCGTATCATCGCCGAGACCGGCGCCGGCCAGCACGGCGTCGCCACCGCCACCGCGTGCGCGCTCTTTGGCTACGAGTGTGAAGTCTACATGGGCGAGGAAGACATCGAGCGCCAGAAGCTCAACGTCATCCGAATGAACCTGCTCGGCGCCAAGGTCATCCCCGTCTCCAGCGGCACACGCACCCTCAAGGACGCGCTCAACGAAGCGATGCGCGACTGGGTCACCAATGTCCGTAACACGCACTATATTATCGGCACCGTCGCCGGCCCGCACCCCTATCCCACGATGGTCCGCGATTTCCAGAGCGTGATCGGCCTTGAGTCGCGCCAGCAGATGCTCGAAGACACAGGCGGCTTGCCCGACGTGGTCGTTGCATGCATCGGCGGCGGATCGAATGCGATGGGCATCTTCTACCCGTTCGTCCACGATGAAGGCGTTCGCCTGATTGGCGTCGAAGCCGCCGGACATGGCGTACATACAGAGCATCACGCCGCCACGCTGACCGCCGGCTCCAAAGGCGTCCTGCACGGCTCGGCGTCGTACGTTCTTCAGGACACGCATGGGCAGGTCCGCAGCACCCATTCGATTTCCGCTGGCCTGGACTACCCCGGCGTCGGCCCCGAGCACGCTCACTTCAAGCAGCAAGGCCGCGCCGAATACGTCTCCGTGACCGATGAAGAAGCGGTGGAAGCGTTCCAGTGGGTCGCCCGATCCGAAGGCATCATCCCTGCCCTCGAAAGCTCCCACGCCTTTGCCTATGTCCGCAAGCTGGCGCCGACGCTTCCGAAAGACCAGAAGCTGATCGTATGCCTCTCAGGACGCGGCGATAAAGACGTCGATCAAGTCGCGCGGCGGCTGGGGATGCTGTAGAGAGCCCTCATCCCTCAGAGTTGGCCCGCGGGTATAAAACCCACATCTGGGAGCGAAGCGCTAACCGTCCGTGCCGGACGGA